>NZ_JAYMEM010000030.1:0-127205 GCF_037029465.1 Mesoflavibacter sp. CH_XMU1404-2
GATTTCTTTAAAGGGTCGTGGGAGATGACCACGTTGATAGGCTATAGGTGTAAAGGCAGTAATGTCATAGCCGAGTAGTACTAATAACCCATAGGCTTATTGTACGCCTGTTTTTTTTAAGAGTACAAACAAATTTTCATGAATTATTTTTCAATATGTCACTATATACGGTCAGGTAGAGTAATCTACGCACACCGAAAGATTTAAGGTGATTATAGCGATGGGGCTCACCTCTTACCATTCCGAACAGAGAAGTTAAGCCCATTAGCGCCGATGGTACTACATTGTGGGAGAGTAGGTCGTCGCCTTTTTTAAATCCTCAACATTTATTTGTTGGGGATTTTTTTTTGCCCTTTTGTTTTTAAATAATTCTTTTTAATATGTTTATTTCTTTTATTTTTGGGTGAGATGGAAATAAATAAAGAGTTAGAATTAGCTTGGGATTTTGTAAACAAAAGCAAACGAAATATTTTTTTAACAGGTAAAGCTGGAACAGGAAAGACAACCTTTCTCCATAGGCTGAAATTAAGTTCTCTTAAAAGAATGGTTATTGTTGCACCTACGGGTGTAGCAGCAATTAATGCTAAAGGCGTTACTATTCATTCATTCTTTCAATTGCCATTTGGACCCATACTTCCTGATGATACACTTTCTGCTAGTAATGGGTTTAAAAATAAGTTCAGTAAAACAAAAATTAATATCATTAAATCGTTAGACTTATTAGTGATTGATGAAATTAGTATGGTTAGAGCTGACTTATTAGATGCTATTGATAATACGCTTAGACGTTATAAAGACAGAAATCAAGTTTTTGGTGGTGTTCAAGTTCTTATGATAGGCGATTTGCAACAGTTATCACCTGTCGTTAGAGATAATGAATGGGAACTTCTCAAACCATTTTACAATAATGCTTATTTTTTTAGTAGCCATGCGTATCAATATTGTAACCCTATAACGGTTGAATTAAAACACATATACAGACAAGATAATCCTAAGTTTATTAATATTCTAAATGAAATTAGATCTAATAATCTATCTCAGCAATCAATAGAAGTACTTAATAAGCGTTTTGATTCTAATTTTTCACCTTCAGAAAATGAAGGCTATATATTTTTAACCACTCATAATAATAAAGCTGATCAAGTCAATAAATCAGAATTAGATAAACTTTCAAGCAAAACAGTAAGTTATTCAGCTAAAGTTGAAGGTAAATTTCCAGAGTTTTCCTATCCGAATGAGGATAAATTAGTGTTAAAAGTTGGCGCGCAAGTAATGTTTATCAAAAACGATAGCTCACCAGAAAAACGCTATTTCAATGGGAAAATAGGAAAAGTAATTCATTTGGATAGAGACGAAGTTGTTGTAAAATGTCCAGACGATAATTTTACAATTATTACTAAACCTGAAACTTGGGAAAACATAACTTACAAAGTAGATAAAGAAACAGACGCTATTACCGAAGACAAAATTGGCAGCTACACGCAGATGCCTTTACGCTTAGCTTGGTCAATTACAATTCATAAAAGTCAAGGATTAACCTTTGAAAAAGCTGTTATTGATGCAGAAGGTGCTTTTGCTCATGGACAAACCTATGTTGCTTTAAGTAGATGTAAATCTTTAGAAGGTTTAGTTCTTAAAAGTAAAATTGATTCCAAACAAATTATAAGTGATACCAATGTTTTAAACTTTACTAAACAAGCTGAAGAAAACCAACCAGATACTGCCGAATTAGAGCAATCAAAATCTATATTTCAGCTTCAATTAATTTCAGAAGCTTTCGATTTTTTTCAATTTATATATCCTGTAAATAGAGTTTTAGATATTTATTATAAAAACAGAGGAAGTATTGAAGGTAACCTAGAGCAACCTTTAACCAGTATAAAGAATTGTGCTACAAACTTATTGAAAGTAGCTAATTCATTTAAAAATCAACTAAAAGAATTAGCTCAAGATAATTTACCAGAAAATGATCAAGTTATACAAGAGCGTTTTAAAAAAGCTATTAAATATTTTACTGAAGAAACTAACAGCAAAATTATAGAAGTGTATCAAAACTTTAGTTTTAGCACAGATAATAAAGCATTAGATAAAGATATTAGTAAACAATTAGATATGATTGAAGAACTTATAGCGACTAAAAAACTTTATTTTTCTGAGTTGAAAGAAGGTTTTGAAGTCAATAAGTTTTTAGGATTAAGAGCTAAATCGGTCTTTTTAACTAAAGACAAACCAAAAAAGCTAAGAAAAACTGTAATTGACGGTACAACAAATATCGAGTTATTTGAACTGTTAAGAGAGTTAAGAAATACACTTGCTCAAGAACACGATTTAATTCATTATCAAATATTCACACAAAAAGCACTTTACGAAATGTGTGAAACCTTACCAACGACTAAAAAAGAATTATTACAAGTCAATGGTTTTGGTAAAGTGCGAGTTGAAAAGTATGGAAACGATATTTTAACTGTAATTAGAGAATATTGTGAAGACAACGATATTGACACTTCAGATGCAAATCAATTTGAGTTTGTAGAAGAAAAAAAGCCTAAACATAAAAAAGGCGACACACAAAAAGAGTCTTTAGCACTTTTTAAAGATGGTAAAAGCATAGAAGAAATTGCTCACATTAGAGAATTAAATGAAAATACAATTTTTGGTCATTTGGCTAAATTTATTAAGTCTGGTGAAATCAAAATTTCAGACTTGATGCCAAAAGCACATTATCAAGAGTTAAAAGGGTTAATACCAAAACATACATTTGATACACTTTCAGATTTAAAACATCAACTAGATGATAAATATAGTTATGGTGAAATAAGGTTGGTTTTAGACGAATTAAACTCATAAAAAAAGGCTTCAACAGTATATGCGAAGCCTTTTCAATTTTATATAATTGAAATGTTACCCTTTAATAACACCTCTAGAAATTACAATCTTTTGGATTTCAGAAGTTCCTTCATAAATCTGAGTGATTTTTGCATCACGCATTAAACGCTCTACATGGTATTCTTTTACAAAACCATTTCCACCGTGTATTTGTACAGCTTCAACAGTTTGTTCCATAGCAACTTTACTAGCGTATAATTTTGCCATAGCGCTAGACATATCGTAATTGTTACCTTGGTCTTTATCCCAAGCCGCTTTCATTACTAACATACGTGCAGCTTCAATTTCTGTATACATATCTGCAAGTTTAAAAGCAATAGCTTGGTGGTTACAAATTTCAGTACCAAAAGCTTTACGCTCTTTGCTATATTTTAATGCTAACTCGTAAGCACCAGAAGCAATACCTAAAGCTTGTGCAGCAATACCAATACGTCCGCCAGAAAGTGTTTTCATTGCGAATTTAAAACCAAATCCATCTTCACCAATTCTGTTTTCTTTTGGTACTTTAACATCGTTAAATTGAAGCGTGTGTGTATCACTTCCTCTAATTCCTAATTTATCTTCTTTAGGACCAATATCAAAACCTTCCATACCTTTTTCAACGATAAAAGCATTGATTCCTCTGTGTCCTTTTTCTCTGTCTGTTTGTGCAATTACTAAATAAACATCAGATCTACCACCGTTGGTAATCCAGTTTTTTGTTCCATTAATTGCATAATGGTCACCTTTGTCTATTGCAGTCGTTGTTTGCGATGTTGCATCACTACCAGCTTCTGGTTCACTTAAACAAAATGCACCAATTTGCTCACCAGTAGCTAATTTTGTTAAATATTTTTGTTTTTGCTCTTCTGTTCCAAAAGCTTCAAGACCGTAACAAACTAATGAGTTGTTTACAGAAACCATTACAGAAGCAGACGCGTCTATCTTAGATAATTCTTCCATAATTAATACGTAAGAAATCGCATCCATACCACTTCCACCGTATTTTGGGTCTACCATAATTCCCATAAATCCAAGTTCTCCCATTTTTCTAACTAAATCTTGAGGGAATTCTTGTTTTTCGTCACGTTCTATAACGCCAGGTAATAATTCTGTTCTTGCAAAATCACGAGCTGCGTCGCGAATCATTAAATGTTCTTCTGTAAGATTAAAATCCATAGTGGTATATAAAATTGTTAATTCAATAAAAAATGTCCTCAAAGATAACTTTTTATTAGCATTTTTTCAATCGTTATAGTTATTTTTACATGATATGTTAAAAGAAAGTTATCACATAATTGGTGTTATGTCTGGTACGTCTTTAGACGGAATTGATTTAGCTGAAATCAATTTCACTAAAAATGAAACTTGGCAATTTCAAATTTTAAAAGCAACTACAGTTCATTACACTGAAGAATGGCTAAGTAAATTAAAAAGCTTAACTCAAAAATCTAAAAAAGATTTGCAACAAATAGATTTAGATTACACTAATTATTTAGCCGATGTCATCACTACTTTTGTTAAAAAAAATAACATAAAAAATATTGATGCAGTTTGTTCTCATGGTCATACTGCATTGCATCAACCAGAGCAAAAATTGACTTATCAAATTGGTAATTTACCAGAATTAGCCAAAAAAATAAATCAAAATGTAGTTTGCGATTTTAGGGTGCAAGATGTAGAATTTGGTGGTCAAGGCGCACCATTAGTGCCCATTGGTGACGAGCTTTTATTTTCGGAATATGATTATTGTATCAATCTTGGTGGATTTGCAAACGTTTCGACTAAAATTAAAAATCAACGTATAGCTTTCGATATTTGTCCAGTTAATATTGTGCTTAATAAGTATGTGCAACAATTAGGATTGGGTTTTGATGATAAAGGATATTTAGCTTCACAAGGAAAAATAAATCAACAATTATTAGAGCAATTAAACGCTTTAAATTTCTATAAAAAATCATATCCAAAATCTTTAGGATTAGAATGGGTGGAGGAGCAGATATTTCCTTTAATCGATAAATATGATTTAACAATTAAAGATATTTTACGTATTATGGTCGAGCATGTTGCACAACAAATAGCAAAAGTAATCAGTCAAAAAGTAAATGTATCTGTTTTGCTAACTGGTGGCGGAACTTATAATGACTTTTTAGTTGAAAGAATTAAAGCTTTAACCAATAATAAAATAGTCATCCCATCTAAAGAGATAATTGAGTTTAAGGAAGCATTAATCTTTGGTTTTTTAGGTGTTTTAAAACTGAGAGATGAAAATAATTGTTTAGCATCTGTAACAGGCGCTAATAAAGATCATTCTTCTGGTAATATTTTTAAAATTTAACACTTCAATACCAACGGTTTACTTACATTTGAATGTTTGGCGTGACTTTTGAAAAGTGACTTTTCAACAATTAAATTAATTAATAAATATTTAAAAAATGAAAAAATTATTACTAGCATTTGCTATTTTATTTTCAGGATTAACTTTTGCACAAGATTTTGATGATAACTGGGAAGATAAATCTGAAAAATTACCAGGATATGTAATTACAAATAGCGGAGAAAAAATTGAAGGCTATTTAAAAAGATTCTTAAAAATTAAAAGTCAACGTAAAGTGAAATTCTTTAAAACTTTAGATGATAAACCAGTAGTTTATGATCCAAAAGACTTAAAAGCTTATAAAATCGGAGAAGATTATTATGAAACACATCCATACGAAGGTTTAAGCGGGAATACCAAAGTATTTTTATTAAGAACAGTAGAAGGAAAAATAAGTCTTTTTGAATACTACATTAGAGTAGAAGATGATAAAGGTGCAGAAATGACACTAAAAAAAGACGGAAATAAAGAGATTATTTTAGATTTTGATGGTACTAAAATTCAAACAGAAGTTTTAGCAGTAAAAGATGGTGATGATTACTTAAGGTTTGCTTCGCCAAAGGTATTGTTTAGCTTTAAAAATGTAATGAGTAAATATGTAAGTGATTACCCAGAATTAGCTAAAAAAATTAAAAGTAAAGAAAAGGGATACAGAGTTTTAGGTATTTTAAAAATTGTAAACGAATACAACGCACATTTTGAAAATAAATAAGTCAATTTTAATTTTAGCTTGTGCTTTTGTTTCAATACTTAGTAATAAAGTAATAGCTCAAACCGCAAGTTTTGCGTGGACAGATTGGGCAAAACATGAAAGAAACGGATTTCAAAACCCAAATATTGTTTTTCCTACAACTCAAGATTTTACTATCTATAGTATAGAAAAATCAGGTCTTCATGTTTACGCACCAAAAATTGTTTATATCACAAAACATGATTACACAGATCAAGTTTTAAAAGAAATAAACTTTAAGTTGCCAAAGCGTCAACACATGGACGCAACTTTAATTAAGGTAGTAGAAGGAAAAGACAAACTTTACTTTTTCTCAAATATTGCTTTAAAAAAAGAAAGAGAAAATGTGCTTTACGTGCAGGTTTTTGATAATAATAGTTTTTCAATTTCTGAAGAAAAACAGCTATTTACTTTGCCAATAGAAAAAGTAAATAATTCAGGTTTTTTTGATGTGGAAATTTCTCAAGATAAAAACACAATAGCTGTTTTAGTAAATGATGTTTTTGAGAAAAAACAAAACGAAAAAATAAAAACACTACTGTTTGATCAAGAGCTTAATCAATTATCACAAAATGATTTTACTTTAAATTTTGAAAGCGAAAGAGCTTACCAAGAGCAGTTTTACGTAACCAATGATAAAACAATACAGATTGTAAAACACACCGATATTTTTAAGAAAGATCCAATTACTTCTGTAATTACAATCTCTGGTTCAGAATTAAAAGCACAGCAAGTTTCAGCTTCAGAGTTTTATATTTCAGACATTAAAGTAATTACTTTAGACAATACAAATTATCTAATAGGATTTGCAACAGATAATGTAAAACCAGGTGTTTCTGTTGGTGGGAAAAAAGATAAAAGCTTCTTTCTTTATGATATAACAAACGGAAAATTAGTTAGCAATCAAGGTTGGTCAGAACAAATTCTAAAAAAAGTATTAGGTAAAGGATTTTTACATTTAGAGGTTAAAGATGTTTTGATTAACAATAAAGAAATTTATTTAATTGGCGAATGTTATAAAACAGAAAGCAAATTAAAAGAAGGAGCAAGTTTTGAGTATAATTACACTTACAACATTGGTCCAGGAGTTGTAGTAAAAATGAATTTAAATGGTGATGTTATCTATCAAACCTATTTAAAATATTCGGATACTTTTAAAAATGAAAGTAAAAGAATAGCGTCATTTTTTCCTTTCTTAAAAAATGGAAATCTTAATCTGCTAACTACCGAAAAAGAGTACGTTTTAAAAGATAAAAAGATTGTTCTTGGCAATAGAAAAATTGAAGCAAGAACAGTTATTTTAAGTAAAATTGATGATACAGGAGAACAAACTATACAACCATTTTGGGATAGTAAAGTTGGAGGAGAAGATTTAATTATAGATTACGCGCCAACTTTTACAAAGCAAATAAATGGTAGTACGTTTGCAATTTATGCCTACGGAAACCTATATCATGCTTTCGGTTTAATAACTCTAAATTAAAAACTTAACAATAATTTATAATAATAAAAATGGCTTTACTTTTTAAAGCCATTTTTTGTTTTTTATATTTGTTAAACTAATTAACAATATACTTCAAGATATGAATCAGCTTTAACGTTTTGTTGCTTAACAATAAATATAACTTTAAGTTGAATTCACTTTAATAAACTAGATGAAAGATTTACTAAAAATTTACGAAAATAAGGCACCAGAGATTGTCTTTAATTGGAAAGATTCTGAAACTGATGCAGAAGGTTGGACTGTTATAAATTCTTTACGTGGCGGTGCTGCTGGTGGTGGTACACGTATGCGCAAAGGACTAGATATGAACGAGGTTTTATCTTTAGCAAAAACAATGGAAGTTAAATTTACTGTTTCAGGACCAGCAATTGGTGGTGCAAAATCAGGAATTAATTTTGATCCAAAAGACCCAAGAAAACGTGGTGTTTTAGAACGTTGGTATAAAGCTGTTTCTCCATTATTGAAAAGTTATTATGGTACTGGTGGAGATCTAAATGTAGATGAAATACACGAAGTAATCCCAATAACAGAAGATTCAGGTGTTTGGCATCCGCAAGAAGGTGTTTTTAACGGACATTTTCAACCAACTGAAGCAGACAAAATTAACCGTATCGGTCAGTTACGTCAAGGTGTAATTAAGGTTTTAGAAAATGTAAACTATTCACCAGACGTTTCAAAAAAATATACTGTAGCAGATATGATTACTGGTTACGGTGTTGCTGAAGCAGTGAAGCATTATTATGATATTTATGGTGGAAATGTAAAAGGAAAACGTGCCGTTATCCAAGGTTTTGGTAACGTAGGTTCTGCAGCAGCTTACTATTTAGCACAAATGGGAGCAAAAGTAGTAGGAATTATAGATATTTCTGGAGGAGTAATTAACGAAAATGGATTTACTTTTGAAGAAATTAAAGAATTCTTCTTAAACAAAAACGGAAACACCTTATTAGCAGAAAACATGATTCCTTTTGAAGAAATGAATGAACGTGTTTGGTCACTTGAAACCGAAATATTTGCACCATGTGCAGCATCACGTTTAATTACTCAAGATCAAATTGACAAAATGATAAGCACAGGTTTAGAAGTCATTTCTTGTGGTGCAAATGTACCGTTTGCAGATAAAGAAATTTTCTTTGGACCAATTATGGAGCAAACCGATGAGCGTGTAAGCTTAATACCAGACTTTATTTCAAACTGTGGTATGGCACGTGTGTTTGCTTATTTTATGGAGCGTAAAGTTCAAATGACAGATGAAGCTATTTTTAATGATACTTCAGAAATAATAAGAAATGCAATTCAAAACGTTTACGAAAAAAGTCCTTTAAAGACAGAAATAAGTAAGACAGCTTTTGAAATTGCATTAAAACAATTAGTATAAATTACAACTTAAACATAAAAAATGGAATTATTAATAGTAATAGTATTTGCACTTGGTTATCTAGCCATCACATTAGAACATAGTTTAAAAATAGATAAACTAATTCCTGCAGTATCTATGATGGCGATTTGTTGGGCAATCATAGCTTTTGGGATTGATGATTTTAAATATTGGTTTGATTCAGGTCAACACAAATTACTAGAGTCATTTGGAGCATTAGAGCATGAAGGTAAAATGCATTTGATGGAAGAAACCCTTCTTCATCACTTAGGTAAAACAGCAGAAATTTTATTTTTTCTTTTAGGTGCAATGACCATTGTTGAAATTATAGATTATTTTGATGGTTTTTCAACATTTAAATCCTACATAAAGACGAAAAATAAAAAGAGACTGTTATGGATCTTTGCATTTTTAGCTTTCATATTATCAGCAATTATAGACAATTTAACAGCAACGATAGTTTTAATTACAATTCTTCAAAAAATTGTTAATAATAAAGAAACCCGTATGTGGTTTGCAGGATTAATTATTATAGCTGCTAACGCTGGTGGTGCTTGGTCTCCAATTGGTGATGTTACAACAACAATGCTATGGATTGCTAATAAAGTATCTGCTGGTAAGTTGGTTGAATTTTTAGTGATTCCATCATTGGTTTGTATGGTTATTCCTGTATTTATTGCTTCGTTTATGAAACCTTTTAAAGGTAATTTAGATGGTGATGTAGAAGTGAGTCCAGATGAAATACATGATACAACATACAGTTCAATAATGTTATATCTAGGTTTAGGAATGATTTTGTTTGTGCCAGCTTTTAAAACAATAACGCATTTACCTCCGTATGTAGGTATGATGCTATCTTTAGGTGTGGTATGTACTTTTGCAGAAATCTTTAGTACAAAACAATTCAGGATTACATCTTTATCAGATAATAAAGATTCTGTTGGTCATCATAGCCCCGTACATAAATCATTATCCCAGATAGAAATGCCAAGTGTATTGTTTTTCTTTGGTATTTTAATGGCAGTTGCTGCATTAGAAAGTTTAGGAATGTTATTTCACTTTGCTGAAGATTTAAATACCACAATTCCTAATACAGATATTGTAGTTATGTTGTTAGGAGTTGGTTCTGCTATCATAGATAATGTTCCTTTAGTTGCTGCAAGTTTAGGTATGTTTAGTCAAGAAATAGATCATCCGTTATGGCATTTTATTGCATTTTCTGCAGGAACAGGAGGAAGTATGTTAATTATAGGTTCTGCTTCAGGTGTAGTTGCTATGGGAATGGAAAAAATATCTTTCTTTTGGTACCTTAAAAAAATAACATGGTTAGCAGCACTTGGTTTTATTTCTGGAGCTGCAACTTTTATGCTCATGAGATTTTTACTTATAGGTTAAAAAAGATTAGTTTTAAAGACAGAGCAATTTATAGATTGTTTTTACGTTTTCATTCACAAAACACAATAAATACTTATGTTAAGTACAATAATACAAGACACTGCTCAAGAAGCTTCTGAAGTTTTACAAGATGGAGAATCAGTTGAAAAAACTTTATCTATAATAGAACTAATTACCTCTGGTGGTACAGCAGGTATGGTTATTATAGCGGTTTTAATTTTGATGCTAATCTTTACTTTATACATATACTTTGAACGTATTTTGACCATAAAAGAGGCTTCTAAAATAGATGCTAATTTTATGAATCAAATTAAAGATTATGTTAGTAACGGGAAAATTGATTCAGCTCAAAACCTGTGTTCAACAGTTAATTCACCAGTATCAAGATTAATTAGTAAAGGAGTTTCAAGAATAGGTAAACCTTTAGAAGATATCAATACAGCAATAGAAAACGCAGGTAGATTAGAAATTTATAATCTAGAAAAAAACGTAAGCGTGTTAGCAACTATATCTGGTGCAGCACCAATGATTGGATTTCTTGGTACGGTAATAGGAATGATTTTATCAATATTTGAAATAGCTAATTCTGGCGGATCTATAGATATTAAAACGTTAGCAGACGGTTTATATACCGCAATGACAACTACTGTAGCAGGTTTAATAGTAGGTATTGTTGCTTACATAGCATATAACCATTTAGTGGTTAAAACAGACAAAGTGGTGTATCAAATGGAAGCTAATTCACTTGAATTTTTAGACTTATTAAACGAACCTAGTTAATATGCGATTAAGAGGAAGAAATAAAGTAACACCAGAGTTTAACATGTCGTCAATGACCGACATTGTATTCTTATTGCTTATCTTTTTCATGATTGCGTCTACATTAGTTTCTGCCGAAGCTATAGATTTACTATTGCCAAAATCTTCAAGTAAAACTACGCAAACAAAAAATGTTTCTGTAAGCGTAGATAAGGATGTGAATTATTATGTAGACATGAAAAAAGTGTCTAAAGATAATTTAGAAGCAGAAGTTTTAGCAAAAGTTGGTCAGTCAGATTCGCCAAGTATTACTATACGATCTGATCAAGATGTAGAGATGAAACATGTGGTTTATATCATGGATATTGCCAATCGTAATAAGATAAAATCTACTTTAGCAGTTAAGTCGAAGTAACTTTTAAGATGAAATATTTAAACACCAAACACGAACGTAATTCAGCAAAAATAACAGCACTAATTGTGCTTATTTTATTGCTATTGCTATTTGTTGTCGGGCCACAATATATGGATCCGCCAATAGAGTATGGTGTTTCAGTAAATTTCGGTAACTCTGCAGTAGGAAGTGGTAATGTTCAACCAGATAAACCAGTAAAATCTGAAGATTTAAATATTAACAAACAGCCACAAGAGGAACAAGCACAAGAAGAAACTCAGGAAGAAGCTGCAGCGTCTACTAATGAAACTTCAGAAGAAGTGATTACTCAAGAGTCTGAAGAAGCAATAGCAATAAAAAAGCAGAAAGAAGCAGAAGCAAAGGCTAAAGCAGAAGCCGAAAGAAAAGCCAAAGAAAAAGCTGCTGCAGAAGAAAAAAAGCGTCAAGAAGAAGCTAAAAAGAAAGCGCAGCTAGATGCTATGATGGGTGGACTTAATAACTCTGATGGAGAATCTAGCGGAAGCGAAGGCAATGACAACCAAGCAGGTGATAAAGGACAATTAAATGGAGATCCTTATGCACCAAGTTATTTTGGTGACCCAGGTACTGGAAGTGGTGGAGTTGGTTACGGACTAAATGGGAGAGGTAAACCTACAAAGCAAATTTATCAACAAGATTGTAATGAAGCAGGATTAGTTGTTGTAAGAATTGAGGTAGATCAAAACGGAAATGTAGTTAAAGCAGAACCAGGAGCAAAAGGTACCAAAAATACAGCTCAATGTTTATTAGAACCAGCTCGTAAAATTGCATTATCTCATAAATGGAAAGCAGATCCTAAAGCTCCAATCCGTCAAGTTGGTTTTGTGAGTATTAACTTTAAATTAGGGCAATAAAAGCCATGACTTATCAAGAGACTGTTAATTGGATGTTTACTCAACTTCCAATGTACCAAAAGCAAGGTAAAACAGCATTTAAAAAAGATTTGACTAACACATTGTTGTTAGCTAATCACTTAAATAATCCACAACATAAATTTAAATCTATACATGTAGCTGGTACTAACGGTAAAGGATCTAGCAGTCATATGTTAGCATCTGTTTTACAAGAATCAGGCTATAGAGTAGGTTTATATACATCACCTCATTTAAAAGATTTTAGAGAGCGAATTAAAATCAACGGAGTAGAAGTTAGTAAGCAGTTTGTAATTAGTTTTATTAGAAGAAATAAAGTTTTTTTTAAATCAAATCCATTATCTTTTTTTGAAATGATTGTTGGTATGGCGTATGACTACTTTGCAAAACAAAAAGTAGACATTGCTATAATAGAAGTTGGATTAGGCGGACGATTAGATTCAACAAACATTATCATTCCAGAAGTTTCATTAATTACTAATATTGGTTTTGATCACACACAGTTTCTTGGAGAAACGTTACCATTAATAGCCTCAGAAAAAGCAGGTATCATTAAATCTAATGTTCCTGTAGTAATTAGTGAAACCCAAAATGAAACTAAACCTGTTTTTGAAAAAGTAGCTAATAAAAATAACTCAAAAATATATTTTGCAGATCAAATAATTAAAGCGAAGTATTCAACTGATTTGCTTGGAGATTATCAGAAGATAAATATTAAAGGTGTTTTAAAGACAATTAAAATTCTTCAGCAGAAAAAATATAAAATTTCAGATTTAAATATAAAAAACGGACTTTTAAATGTAGTAAAGAATACTGGATTAAAAGGACGTTGGCAAATATTACATACAAAACCTAAGATTATTTGTGATACAGCACATAATAAAGAAGGGTTGAGTATAACTATGACACAATTACAAAAAGAACAATTTAATAATCTTCATATTGTTTTTGGAGTAGTTAATGATAAAGATTTAAGTCAAATTTTTAGTCTTTTACCTAAAAAAGCCACATTTTATTTTTGCAAACCTGATGTTCCAAGAGGTTTGGATCAAAATATTTTAAGAGATCAATTTTTGGGTGAAGGTTTTGTTGGGGAATCATATCTGTCTGTAAAAGAAGCTGTTGATGAAGCGAGAAGCAGAGCAAGTGATGATGATGTGATTTATATTGGAGGAAGTACTTTTGTTGTTGCAGAAATTTTTTAAAAATTTTTTCAAAAAAGTTTTTGCATATTCAAAAACTAGTCTATATTTGCAATCCAATTACGAAGGGCGCGTAGCTCAGTTGGTTCAGAGCACTTGGTTTACACCCAAGGGGTCAGGGGTTCGAATCCCTTCGCGCCCACAAAAAAAGGTCTTCTTTTGAAGACCTTTTTTATTTTATAATAATTCTAAAACTCTTTCTAGAGCCATTCCTCTAGATCCTTTTATTAGGATAGTTGAGTTGCTAATTTCTTTAAAGTTTAATTTGAAATTTTCAAAAGAAGAAAATATTTCGATTTTATCGTTTTTACTATATATTTTATTAAAGTTTTCTCCGATAAGATAAATTTTATCAAGATTTAGTTTTGTAACCAAGTCAGCTATATTTTGATGTTCTGATGGTGCATCATTACCTAATTCAAACATATCACCTAATATAGCAATTTTACGGTTGTCAGAAAGTTTGTTTAAGTTGTCTAATGCAACTTCCATACTAGAAGGATTTGCGTTGTACGCATCCATTATAATTTTGTTGTTTCCTTTGTCTATTATTTGTGATCTATTATTGGATGGTATGTAGCTTTCAATTGCAGATTTAATGTCATCTGTAGAGACGTTAAAATGTTTGCCAATTGTTGTTGCAGCACAAAGATTAGTAAAGTTATATGTGCCTATTAATTTTGATTCAATTCGTGTATTATCAAAAGTGAAAACAACAAATGGGTTTACTTCTTTAAATTCTATTTGATAGTCACATTTGTCCTTAGATGAAGAGAAGCATACGGTCTTTTTGTACTCTTTTAATTTTTGTTGCTGAATTGTATCATCAGCATTCATAAATATGTCTTTATCATTTTCAATTAAATAATCATAAAGTTCACTTTTACCTTTTATGATTCCTTCAATTCCTCCAAAACCTTCTAAGTGAGCTTTTCCAAAGTTTGTAATGTAGCCATAATCAGGTTCTGCTATATTGCATAAAAACTGAATTTCTTTTTGATGATTTGCACCCATTTCTACTATACCTATTTCGGTATCTTTATTCATAGAAAGTAGTGTAAGCGGTACGCCTATATGATTATTTAGGTTACCAACCGTAGCTACTGTTTTATATTTTTTAGAGAGTACAGTATTGATTAATTCTTTGGTTGTTGTTTTTCCGTTACTTCCAGTTAGAGAAATAATTTTTAATCCTAAATACTTACGATGATAATTGGCTAATTTTTGTAAACTTTCAAGGCTATTATTTACTAATATGGTTTGATCGTTTATTTTGTATTCCTTTTGGTCAATTAAAGCATATTTAGCACCTTTTTCTAATGCTTGTTTGGCAAATGTATTACCATTAAAATTGTCGCCACTTAAGGCAATAAACAGGCAGTTTTGAAAGATTTTTCTTGAGTCTGAGCAGATGCCAGAACTACTTAAAAATATTTTGTGTAATTGTTCTATTGTCATAAAATAAAAGTATAAAAAAAGTCCTAACAAATTTGTTAGGACTTTTAATTTATTCAAATATTTATTGAATTAGTTTTTAGTTTTACGTTGACCTTTTGATTTAGATCCAACTCTTGACATAGCACATCTAAACCCGATGTAATCTGTTGCCATATTTTGAGGATAGTAACGTCTTTGTGCTGGGTCTAACCAATACTCTCTGTCTTTCCAAGATCCTCCTTTGTAAACTCTTACTTCATCGTTAATTAAAGAAGTACGTCTGTCTGATTTGTCATATTCTCTAATAAAGTTTCCTGAAGAATCTACTTCAATGTTGTGTTTAGGAGAGTTGTACATTTTTCTTGTAAACTCATCTGTTTCAGATTCTCCTTCTTCGTCATTAAAGTCTGTGTAGTAACGAGAAGATTGGATATCTCCATCTCTAAAGTTTCTGTTATCACTTCTGTCAAAGTTAGTACGTAAATAAGTTTCGTTTTCGTCAACTGGTTGAGTTGCTATTTCACCTGGAAGATCTCTAGCAATTACATCTCCGTTCGGAAGTGTATCAAAAACAATCTCATCTGTAGTTACAACTTTTACAGTACCTTCTTCAGTAATTACATTTTTAGTATAAACGTTACCTCTGTAGTAGTTAAAGTCATTAAACTCGTCATCAACAATAGGTCTGTAAACATCAGCAACCCATTCTGCAACGTTACCTGCCATATCATATAAACCGTAGTCGTTAGGATCATAAGATTTTACTTGAGCAGTAATATCTGCACCATCATCAGACCATCCAGCAATACCACCATAGTCACCTTTACCTTGTTTAAAGTTAGCTAATTGATCACCTCTAATCTTACGTTTTCCTGATCTTGTATATTGACCATCCCAAGGATATTTTTTACGACCTCTGTATACATTATAACTTCTTACTTCAGATAAGCCTAATGCTGCATATTCCCATTCAGCTTCAGTAGGAAGTCTGTATTTAGGAGAAATTAATCCTGTTTCTCTAGACGCATAAACATTAATTTCTTCTCCTGCTGCATTTGTTTGAGCTTTTAATTTTCCACCTCTTAAAACATCTTCGTTTCCTCCGTAAGTTTGAGTTGGACTGTTAATATATGTATCTGTGCTAAAGTTAGCGTCTGCAGTTGCTTCTAATTCGCTACCTTGTTTTAAGTATCCGTTTTGTTGAAGTTGTAATTCGTTAACACGGTCTGTTCTCCAGTTAGCAAATTCTACAGCTTGAATCCAGCTTACACCAACAACAGGATATTCTCCATAACCTGGGTGACGTAAGTAGTTTTCTGTCATAACCTCATTGTATCCTAAACGGTTTCTCCAAACTAATGTGTCTGGTAAAACACCGTTGTAAATTGCTCTAAAGTTATCTTCTTCTGGCGGATAAGTTCTTTTAATCCAATCTAAGTACTCTAAGTACATTTTGTTTGTAACCTCAGTTTCATCCATGTAGAAAGATTGAACGTGCTGCTGCGTTGGAGTATTGTTCCAGTCATGCATTACATCGTCTTGAACTCTACCCATTGTAAAAGTTCCACCTTCAATAAAAACTAATCCAGGAGCAGTTTCTTGTTCCTTAAATTTAGTATTGTACTGAAAACCACCATCTTTTGAGTTAATGTCCCATCCTGTAGCTCTTGAAGTATTTGAGCCACCACCAGATCTTTTACAACCTACCAAGGTTAATGATACTGCTAAAACTAGACATAACCTTGATAAAATTACTTTTTTCATATTCATGCGTTTAGAATAAAAATGTTTTTAAGAGGACGCAATATAAGAATTATACCCAACACTGCAAGAGATTTTAGCATTTTTGAATAAAAAAAATATTGCATTTCATCCTATTTATTTACTTTACAACGATGTTTTGTGTGTTTTTTATCGTTGTTTTCAGTCAGTATAACGTGTGTAAATCAATTTTATTATTGTAATTTTGAATCTGTTTTATGAAATTATTAAGATTTGAATAATATCATATAAAATTAGACGTTACTATTGCAATGAAAAAGATTTTATTTGTACTTGCTGTACTTTGTGTTTTTCCGCTTTTTTCTCAACAGAAAAATGTGAGTTTAAATTGGAATTCATATAAAACACTTAAAGCCGATGGTTTTTCGGTGGTAGTGCCTTCTTTTACGCCACAAGAACATTTTGATTTTGATATAGATAATGGTGTTATTTATTCAGAACAATGGAAGACTTCAATTCCTATTAATGAAAGTAGTGTTAGCTTAACTAATATTTCTTATCAACAAGTAGCTAGAGAGGATTTAAAAGGTTTAAAGTTATCTTCAATTCCTTCAACTTTACAATATTCTTTAAAAAATGCAAAAGGAAGAAAAGATAGTTATGCGGTTTTTAAACTGAAGCCATTTGTTAAAGAAGGAAATAGCATTAAAAGAGTAAAAGCTTTTACTATTAATTACACAAATAGTACTAATTCTTTTAGGGCTTCTAATGCTCAAGTGGTAACAAATTCAGTTTTAGCAAATGGAAGTTGGTATAGATTTGAAGTAGATAAATCTGGAGTTCATATTTTAAACAAGTCTTTTTTAAGTCAGTTAGGTATAAATGTCAATAATGTAGATCCAAGAAATATCAAAATTTTTGGCTATGGAGGAATGATGATGCCTTATAACAATATTGCTAACTTTCCTTTTGATCCAGTTGAAAATGCAATTAAGTTTGTGGGTGAAGAAGATGGTGTGTTTAACGATTCTGATTATATATTGTTTTATGCGCAAGGACCTTCGGCAGATGTAGACAATGTAAGTATCAACACAAATATTAATCCGTATTCAGATAAAACTATTTATTATGTCAATGTAAGTTCTGGTAACGGAAAACGAATTCAAAATTATAACCAACCAACAGGAAGTGTTAGTGCAACATTTAACACGTTTCATGATTATAAATTTCATGAAGTAGATGAAAGAAACCTTGTTTTTGTTGGAAGAAGGTGGTTTGGAGAAGAGTTTAATGTAGAAAATTCACAAAGTTTTAGTTTTGATTTTCCTAATCTAGTGCCTTCAGAGCCTGTTAGAGTTAAAGTGCATACAGCAGCTGCTGCTTCTAATAATACAACATTTGCAGTTACAGTTAATGGTAGTCAAGTAGGAACTATTACGCACTCAAGTTCAAACCCTGGAGATGGAGTTTATGCATCAGGAGGAAGCTTAAATCAAAATGTTACTGTAAGTTCAAGCACTGTAAATGTTGGATTAACTTATAACAATCAAGGTAATCCAAGTGCTAACGCATACCTTGATTATGTGTCTGTTGAAGCTGTTAGAGATTTGTCATTTTCTGGTAATCAGTTTAAGTTTTTTAACCGTTTAGCTTTTCAGGGTTCAGGTGTTGCTTCTTACAGTTTGTCAAATGCAAGTCAAGTACAAGAGATTTGGAATATTACAGACTTATACAACGTGTCTTCTATATCAAATGAAGGAAATGCAACCATTACTTTTAACACAAATTTGGGCTCGGAAAATAAATTTGTAGCAGTAACATCTCAAAACTACTATTCACCTATAGTACCTCAAAACACTTTTGTAGGTAATCAAAACCTTAAAGGAACTATTTTTTTAGATAACAACGGAAATTTTCAAGATATAGATTATTTAATGCTTACTACTGGTTCGCATTTAGGGCAAGCACAAAGATTGGCACAAATTAACAGAGATAAATACGGACTTAATGTAAAAGTAGTAACATTAGGATCTATTTACAATGAATTTGCAACTGGTAATCCAGATATAGTTGCTATTAGAAATTTTGTAAAATACGTTTACGATAATGCTAGCTCTCCAGAAAATAAAGTAAAGTATTTATGCCTTTTTGGAGATTCATCTTTTGATTACAAAGGAAGAATTTCATCAAATGCTTATAATTTTCCAACCTGGAATGCCTACAGTAGTTTTAACTTAACAAACTCGTTTATATCAGACGACTTTTATGGGTATTTAGATTTAGGTGAAGGAAACTTAGACGCTTACAATAGTGCTAATAAATTAGATGTTGCTGTTGGTCGTATTGTTGCAGACTCACCACAACTAGCTAAGGATATGGTAGATAAAGTAGCGATTTATTACTCAAAAGACGCTTTAGGAAGTTGGAGAAATAATTTTGTGGTAATATCTGATGATGTAGATGAAGCGTGGGAAGGAACGCTACAAGCAACGACAGATCAAATTGCAGATGAAGTAACAGCAAATAAGCCTTTTATAAATGTCACTAAAATACATTCAGATGCTTATCAACAAGTGGCTTCTGCTGGAGGAGATAGATATCCAGAAGTAAATGTAGCGATAGCAAATGCAATAGAAAAAGGAGCTTTAGTTGTAGATTATTTTGGACATGGAGGAGAAGATGGTTTAGCAAAAGAGCGTATCATGCAAAAACCAGACGTACAAGCATTAAATAACGAGTGTAAATTAAATCTGTTTATTACCGTAACTTGTGAATTTACAAGATTTGATAACCCTTTAAGGGAAACTGCAGGAGAATTAATTTATTGGAATAAAGATGCAGGAGCAATAGGTTTAATAACCACTACTAGACAAATATTTGTAACTGTAGGAAGAGATTTTAATGAAATATTAAAAGAATATTTATTTTCTTTTAGTGATCAAGATACTTATGACGATCATGAATATCCTAGTGCTGCAGAAGCTTTAAGATTAGCAAAAAATGATCCATCATTTACATCATCTCAAAAAAGTCTAGCGTTTTTTATCGGTGATCCTGCATTAAAGTTAGCATTTCCTCAGCCTAATATAAGACTAACAAAAATAAATGATGTTCCAGTAGGTCAAAACACAGATGTTCTACAAGCGTTAAGTTATGCTAAGCTTTCTGGAGAGGTAACAGATGTTAATGGAAATGTGTTAACAGACTACAATGGTACTTTAACAGCAACAATCTATGATAAAGAAATTGAAAGACAAACCTTAGCTAACGATAATACAACAAATAATAACGGGACTATTTATTTAGATTTTACAACTTTAGGAGCATTAGTGTTTAGAGGTCAAGCTTCTGTAACCAATGGGCAATTTGAGTTTGATTTTATCGTTCCCAAAGATATAGGTATACCTGTAGGGTATGGTAAAGTTAGTTTTTATGCTGTAAAAGAAGATTCTTTAGAAGACAAAACAGGCGCTAGTATAAATACAATACAAATTGGAGGTATAAATCCAGATGCAGAAGAAGATAATTTACCGCCAAGAATTCAGTTATATATGAATGATGAAACCTTTGTGTCAGGAGGAATAACTAATGAGTCTCCAATGATCTTAGCAAAATTAGAAGATGAAAACGGTATTAATACAGCAAGTGGTATCGGGCATGATATAGTAGCAATTTTAGATGGTGATGAGGTTAACCCATTTGTGTTAAATGATTACTACACTGCAGATGTAGACAATTATACTAAAGGATCATTAACTTATCCATTAAGAAATTTAGAGCCAGGCTTACACACCTTATCACTAAAGGCATGGGATGTATATAATAATTCATCAACTACTGAAATTCAATTTGTAGTTCACCAAGAAAATGAAAACCTATTGCTAACAAATGTATTAAATTACCCAAACCCTTTTGTTAATTATACCGAGTTTTGGTTTAGTCATAACAGTTCAGAAGTGTTAAATATTTCAGTTCAAATATTTACAATCTCAGGTAAGTTGGTTAGAACACTAAATGGAACAACTGGAGCAAATGGAGGTTCTTGTTGTGGTGGTTCTATTGCAGGAACATCAAGAGATATTATTTGGGACGGACGTGACGATTTTGGTCAAAAAATAGGAAAAGGAACTTATATTTATAAACTAAAAGTACACTCACCTTCAACAAATAAAACTACAGAGAAAATAGAGAAACTTGTAATACTATAATAATAAATTATATTTGCTAACAAATTAGATATATGAAAAATAAATTTTTAATGGTGCTAATCTTACTAGTGTCTTCTTTAGGGCTAGCACAAGACAATGTAGTAATAATTACACCTGATCAAGATACAAGAGTGATTACAACAGGAATCCCTTTTGCTTTAATAGCAACAGATGCCAGAGCTGCAGGATTAGGAGATATGGGTGTGGCTACATCACCAGACGCATATTCTCAATTTTGGAATGCATCAAAAAATGTGTTCTCAGAAAACCAATCCGGAGTTTCATTAAGTTATACACCTTATTTGAGTAAATTAGTTAATGATATTGGTTTAGCCTCTTTAACGTATTACAATAGATTTAATGAAAATAGTGCTTTTGGAGTAGGTTTTAGATACTTCTCTTTAGGTGAAATTGAATCTACAGATAACTCAGGAAATAGTACAGGAGTTATAAAACCAAATGAGTTTACCATTGATGCATCTTATTCTATTAGACTAAGTGATCAATTTGGAATGGGTGTTGGTTTACGTTATTTAAGATCAGATTTAAAAATTGATACAGGCAATAATGATAATACTGTGGCAAGCACATTTAGTGCCGATATAACAGGTTATTATCAAAGTGAAGAACAAGCCTACAGTGATTTCAATGGTCGTTGGCGTGGTGGGTTTGCTATCCAAAATATCGGTCCTAAATTTAAGTATGATGAAGCTGGAATAGAAAATTTTCAACCAACTAATTTAAGATTAGGAGGTGGTTTTGATTTTATTTTTGATGAGTATAACAAGTTAGGTGTTACAGCCGAGTTTACTAAACTTTTAGTTCCTACACCACCTGTAAGAGGTAGTAGGTTTGAATATACAGATGTTAATGATAACGGAGAATATGATGCTGGTACAGATGTAGTTATTGATGATAATCCTAATTATATTATAGATGGTCAAGATAACGATGTGCCATTTTTATCAGGGATTTTTCAATCTTTTGGTGATGCACCAGGAGGATTTAAAGAAGAGTTGCAAGAATTTACCTACGCTTTAGGAGCAGAATATGTCTATCAAGATGCATTCTCACTAAGAGCAGGATATTTTAATGAGCACGAAACTAAAGGTGCACGTAAGTTTTTTGCTTTAGGAGCAGGATTTAAATATAACGTGTTAAACTTAGATATGTCGTACTTATTTTCATCATCAAAAGTGCCAAGTCCTTTAGAAGGAACATTAAGGTTTTCTTTAACCTTTAATCTTGGAGCTGGAGAATACGATGAATATTAGAAAATATTAAAAAGACGTTAAAAAGAAACTATTGCGAAAGCAATAGTTTTTTGTCTGTAATTGTTTAGTATCTTTAGTAATATGAAAGAAGTGAAAATAGAAACAACTTTGCAGGTTTATGATCATTTAAATGATACACCCAAAGAAGTTCAAGATTTAATGGAACAAGCAATAAGTGCCAGAGAAAAAGCTTATGCACCATATTCTAAATTTAATGTAGGCGCTGCTTTGTTATTAGAAAACAAAGAAATAATAACAGGTAGCAATCAAGAAAACGCTTCTTATCCTTCTGGTTTGTGTGCAGAACGTACTGCAATTTATTTTGCTGGAGCCCAATACCCTGATCAAAAAATTATAAGAATGGCTATTTCAGCAGGCTCAAAAATTCATACAACTATAACACCAATTCCACCATGTGGTGCTTGTAGGCAAGCTATTTCAGAATATGAAAACAAACAAAATCATCCGATAGAAATTTATTTTATGGGAGAATCAGGAAAAGTAGTAAGATCTAAGTCATTAGCTAACCTTTTACCACTAGGTTTTGACAAAAGCGTGCTATAACGTTTTCGTTAATTTTTACTATTTTCAGTTTTTTCATTACTAACTAAAGTGTTACTTTTGTTAATCGGTAAAATTATAAACGTCACCAATGCAAAAAATAACTAAAGAAACGTATTTAAAATGGTATGAAGACATGCTGTTTTGGAGAAAATTTGAAGATAAACTAGCAGCAGTTTATATTCAACAAAAAGTTAGAGGATTTTTACATCTTTATAACGGTCAAGAAGCAGTATTAGCAGGCGCTTTGCATGCAATGGATTTAACCAAAGATAAAATGATTACTGCTTATCGTAATCACGTACAACCAATAGGAATGGGTGTAGACCCTAAAAGAGTAATGGCAGAGCTTTATGGTAAAGCAACTGGTACATCACAAGGTTTAGGAGGATCAATGCATATTTTCTCTAAAGAACATCGTTTTTATGGTGGTCATGGTATTGTTGGAGGACAAATACCTTTAGGAGCAGGTATTGCTTTTGGTGATAAGTATCACGGTAGTGATGCAGTAACAATTTGCTGTTTTGGTGATGGTGCTGCTCGTCAAGGATCGTTACATGAGTCATTTAACTTAGCGATGTTATGGAACTTACCAGTTGTATTTGTATGTGAAAACAATGGTTATGCAATGGGTACATCTGTAGAGCGTACTGCAAACCATACAGATATTTGGAAGCTAGGTTTAGGTTACGAAATGCCATGCGGACCAGTAGACGGAATGAACCCGATAAAAGTAGCAGAAGCTTTTGATGAAGCTATTCAACGTGCAAGAAAAGGTGGTGGGCCAACATTTTTAGAGGTTAAAACTTACCGATACAGAGGTCACTCTATGTCAGATGCACAACACTATCGTACAAAAGAAGAAGTAGAAGAATACAAAAAAATAGATCCGATTACGCAAGTAAAAGATATTATTTTAGAAGAAAAATATGCTACAGAAGAAGAAATTAAGCAAATTGACAAACGCGTTAAAAAATTAGTTTCAGAATGCGAGAAATTTGCAGAAGAGTCGCCATTCCCAGAAAAGAATGTAATGTACGATTCTGTTTACGAGCAAGAAGATTATCCATTTATACAACACAAATTATAAGCTATGGCAGAAGTAATAAACATGCCTCGTTTGAGTGACACCATGGAAGAAGGAACTGTCGCAACTTGGTTAAAAAAAGTAGGCGATAAAGTTGAAGAAGGTGATATTTTAGCAGAAATTGAAACCGATAAAGCAACAATGGAGTTTGAGTCTTTCCACGAAGGAACATTATTACACATTGGTGTTCAAGAAGGAGAAACGACTAAAGTAGACGAGCTTTTAGCAATCATAGGAGAAGAAGGAGAAGATATATCAGATTTGTTAGACGGAAAATCTTCAACTAAAGAAGAAGCACAGTCAGAAGAACAAACTGATGATAAAGAAGACACTTCAGAAGATGAAACTTCTAATAATGATTCAACTGAAAGTAGTTCAGAAGAATTACCAGAAGGGGTTACAGTTGTTACAATGCCTCGATTAAGTGATACAATGGAGGAAGGGACTGTAGCTACATGGCTTAAAAAAGTTGGTGATGCAGTTGAAGAAGGAGATATCTTAGCAGAAATTGAAACTGATAAAGCGACAATGGAGTTTGAATCATTTCAATCAGGGACATTATTACACATAGGTTTAGAAGAAGGACAATCTGCAAAAGTAGATGCTTTGTTAGCTATTTTAGGACCAGAAGGAACAGATGTTTCAGGTGTTGCTAAAAACTTTAAAGCAGGCGGAGATGCTTCGACTAAAAAGGACGAAGCTCCTAAAAAAGAGTCTAAACCAGAGCCTAAAAAAGAAACGCCAAAACAAGACACTAAAACAGAATCTAAACCTGTTGCTCAGCCAACTCAAACAGCTTCTGGCGGACGTATATTCGTATCTCCATTAGCTAAGAAAATGGCAGACGAAAAAGGAATTAACTTGTCTCAAGTTAAAGGTTCTGGAGAAAACGGACGTATTGTAAAGCGTGATATAGAAAACTTTACACCAGCTGCACAATCTGCTCAAGTAGGTAAGTTTGTTCCATCAGGTCAAGAAGATTTTGATGAAGTGCCAAACAGCCAAATGCGTAAAGCAATTGCTAAAAACTTGGCTAAATCTAAGTTTTCTGCGCCACATTATTACTTAAATGTAGAGTTTGATATGGACAATGCAATTGCTTTCCGTACACAATACAACTCTTTACCAGATACAAAAATTTCATTTAATGATATGGTTGTTAAAGCTTGTGCATTGGCATTAAAGCAACATCCACAAGTTAACTCGCAGTGGTTTGACGATAAGATGAAATTAAACAACCACGTACATATTGGTGTTGCAGTAGCTGTAGAAGATGGTTTATTAGTACCAGTTGTTAAGTTTGCTAACGAGCAATCATTACCACAAATTGGTGCAGCAGTAAAAGATTTTGCAGGTAGAGCAAGAAACAAAAAATTAGCTTTA
Organism: Mesoflavibacter sp. CH_XMU1404-2; assembly: GCF_037029465.1. Taxonomy (NCBI): domain Bacteria; kingdom Pseudomonadati; phylum Bacteroidota; class Flavobacteriia; order Flavobacteriales; family Flavobacteriaceae; genus Mesoflavibacter; species Mesoflavibacter sp. CH_XMU1404-2. The sequence goes on from NZ_JAYMEM010000030.1 coordinate 25,188, forward strand.
GATGAAATGGAAGGAAGTACATTCACTATTTCTAACTTAGGTATGTTTGGAATAGAAAGTTTTACTTCTATTATTAATCAGCCTAACTCGGCAATTTTATCTGTTGGAGCAATCGTGCAAAAACCAGTTGTTAAAAATGGTCAAATTGTACCAGGTAACACGATGAAATTAACTTTAGCGTGTGATCACAGAACAGTTGATGGTGCTACAGGAGCACAATTCCTTCAAACATTAAAAGGATACATAGAAAATCCTGTAACAATGTTAGTATAAACGTTTCGCGAAAGCGGAAACTAAATAAAATAAAACCTGTTTCATCTTATTTGAAGCAGGTTTTTTAACTTTATAATCCAAATAAAATTAAGATGAAAAACATAATAATAACAGGAACAAGTCGCGGTATTGGTTTTGAATTAGTTCAAATCCTTGCCCAAAAAGGTTTTAATGTATTAGCGTTATCTAGAAATGAACAACCTGTTATTGATCTTAATTTGGAAAATGTCACTTCGTTTTCGTTTGATTTAAGTAATGAAGAAGATTATAATAAAGTTGAAGATTTTATAAAAGCTAATTGGCAACAAGTAGATGTACTGGTTAATAACGCTGGTGCTTTATTAAATAAACCGTTTGCAGAAACATCTATATCAGATTTTGAATACGTGTATAAAACCAACGTTTTTGGTGTAGCTGAAATGACAAGAGTCGTTATTCCTTTTATGACTAAAGAAAGTCATGTGGTCACAGTAAGTTCTATGGGTGGAGTACAAGGAAGTATGAAGTTTCCTGGTTTAGCTGCTTACAGTTCTAGTAAAGGAGCTGTTATTACTTTAACCGAATTGTTAGCTGAAGAGTATAAAGAAACAGGACCAAGTTTTAATGTCTTGGCTTTAGGAGCTGTACAAACCGAAATGTTAGAAGAAGCATTTCCTGGTTATATTGCACCAACAACTGCTAAAGAAATGGCAGAATATATAGCCGACTTTTCTTTAAATGGACAAAAATATTATAACGGAAAATTGTTGCAAGTGTCTAACTCGACACCTTAAAAAAATTAAGTACGCTCTAAAGCAGCGTAAGCATCTGCACTAGAAAAATTGTCCTTGTAAAAAATGTTGTATTGTAGTATTTCTACAATTTTCATTAGTTTTTCAAACTCTTTTTCCTTGTAAGCACCTTTTAAATTAGTGTGAATTTTAAAAAACATTTCTGTTTTTTTAGTCTCATTATTTACTCCGTAAAAGAATAGGATTTCGTTTTTTTTAGGCTTAAAAAACTTATAATCTTCAACGATGCTTCCTTTTATGTTTTTGTAAATTTTTAGGTAGACTTTATCAGAATTAATATCTTTATGTAAACCCAATTCTAGTGGTTTTAGTCTATATCTAGTAACGTTTAAAAATTGAGCAGTTTCAGATGTGTCTTGTGCTTTTACAACAGTAAATGTCATAAAAAGCAATAGAATGAGGGAGAATTTCATATTTGCTATTAATCAGTTAGAATGTTAGGGAAAACATTAATCTTCAACTAATTAAAATAAATTAATTCAAAGTTCAAAATAAAAGACTAATAAAAATCTAAAAAATTAACATATTATGGCATTAACACCTTCAAATCCATTTCCTTTAAATACAATTGCGCCAGAGTTTTCATTAGAAGATTCAGTTACTGGTAAAACCTTTAATTTACAGCAATTAAAAGGCGAAAAAGCAACAGTAATTATGTTTATTTGTAATCATTGTCCGTTTGTTATTCATGTAAATAGTAAGCTTGTTGAACTAGCTAATCAATATAAAAGTCAAGGTGTTTCATTTATTGCTATTAGTAGTAATGATGTAGAAAATTACCCGCAAGATGCTCCTGATAAAATGAAAGAAGTTGCTGCCGAAAATAAATATCCATTTCCTTATTTATACGATCCAACGCAAGATATAGCCAAAGCTTACGATGCAGCTTGTACACCAGATTTTTACGTATTTGATAAAGATTTAAAATCTACTTATCATGGACGTTTGGACGAAAGTAGACCTGGAAACGACAAACCTTTAACAGGCGAAGATTTAACAGCTGCCATCAACGCAACCTTAAATAATGAGGCACCAGTAGAAAATCAGTTGCCATCAATGGGTTGTAATATTAAGTGGAAATAAATAGTTAAAACGGCAATTAATATCTTTTAAAAATCATAATTTTGCGCTCAATTTAAAATCATTTTCTCTTAATATGAAACAAACAACTAACACCATTTTAATGATTCGTCCAGTAAATTTTAGGATGAATGAGCAAACAGCAGTAAATAACTATTTTCAAGAAGAAATAGATTTAAAAAATGCAGAGGTTAATGACAAAGCACAAGAAGAGTTTGATGCGTTTGTAGAAAAATTAAAAAATGTAGGTGTTAATGTAATTGTCGAAAATGATGATGTGGAATTAGATACACCAGATTCTATTTTTCCTAATAATTGGGTAAGTTTTCATCAAAACGGAGATGTTGCATTGTATCCAATGTTTGCTGAAAATAGAAGAAGAGAAAGAAGAGAAGAAGTTTTTTTACGTTTAGAAAGAGAAGGTTTTAAAATCAATAATTTTATTGATTATACTGAAGCTGAAGAAGAAGATATCTTTTTAGAAGGTACAGGAAGCTTGTTGTTAGACCGTGTAAACAGAAAAGCCTATTGTGCACTTTCTCCAAGAGCAGATGAAGATTTGTTTATAGAGTTCTGTGAAGATTTTGAATTTACACCAATAGTGTTTACTGCTAATCAAACCGTAGATGGTAAACGTTTACCAATATATCATACTAACGTAATGATGTGTATTGCAGAAACATTTGCCGTTATCTGTTTAGATACAATAGACGATAAAAAAGAGCGTAAAAATGTGGTTAAGCATCTAGAAGCAGACGGAAAGCAAATCATAAAAATTACCGAAGCTCAAATGCATGAATTTGCAGGAAATATGTTGCAAGTTAGAGGTAATAATGATAAGTTATATCTAGTAATGAGTCAATCTGCACATGACAGTTTAACGCCAGAACAAATTAAAAAGATTGAAGCACATTGCCCAATCCTATCAAGTAGTTTAGAGACTATAGAGACTTGTGGTGGCGGAAGCGCGAGGTGTATGATGGCTGAGGTATTTCTACCGAAGGTGTAGTTCATGTCTCACCAGGATCTTCAACTTTGTTTTTAGGTAATTCTACATAAAATGTGCTTCCCACATTAACCGTACTTTCTACCCAAATAGATCCTTTGTTTAATTCGACTAACTCTTTACAAATCGTTAGTCCTAAACCTGTTCCTTTTTCTTTATTAGTACCACGTGTAGTAAAGGTGTTGTTGCCAAATATTTTATTAATATCTTCTTTTTTAATACCAACACCGGTATCTGCAACGCTTATAATAGCTTTTCCGTTGCTAATTTGATTAGAAATAGAAATGCTATCACCTCTATTACAAAACTTTACAGCATTTGCTAAAAGGTTTTGTATTACAATTTCCACCATGCTTCTGTCGGCATAAATAAAATCTCTAAGCGTATTATCTATTAGTTGAATGTCTTTAGCCTCAAGCTTTCTTTCAATAAGTTTTACTTTATCTGCAAATACATCTTGAATGTCAAATAAGCTTGGTTTTGGCTCTAAAGATTGCATTTGAGATTTTGACCAGTTTAGTAAGTTGAATAATAATAGTGAAGCATTATTAGCATTTTCACTCAATTCTGGTAATAAACTATGAAACTCGTCTTGACTTAATTGTCCATCTTTCAGTAAATCTATAAACCCTTTTGTTGAAGTTAAAGAGTCTTTTAAATCGTGAGAAACGATAGAGAATAGCTTGTCTTTAACTTTATTAATGTTTTCTAAGTGTTTACTTTGCTCTAAAATAGCTTCATTTTGAAGTTCTATCTTTTTGTTTTTTGCTTCAAGTTCTCTTGTGTACTTTAGTTTGTTGTTACGTTTCATTAAAAACAAAACAAAAAAGGTAAGTACAACAGCAAATGCAGCTAGTAAAGCATAAAAGATAAGTTTGAACTTGTCAAACTTATCTTTGCTTACAGAATTAATACTGTTTGTAGTATCAGGGATTAATGTAGTATCTTGGTTTGCTTCTTGGTCAACTTCTTCTGTAATTAGAGGAGTGACTTTAGTTTGTTGACTATCTAATTTTTCTTTTAGTTTATGGTATTCGCTTTGCCAAACAAATGCACTTTCAAAATTTCCTTTAATAGAATCTAAGGTTTTCATTAACCTATAATTTTCCATTAATGCAACATCATCATTAGCAATTTTACCAATGTTAGCAGCTTCAAGTAACTGTTCTTCTGCGGTTTGTAGTCTGTTTTGAACAAGGTTTAATTCGCCTAAAGCATTTAAAGCAATAGCCATTTCCTTCTTGTTATCTACTTCTCTATTTAACTTAATAGCTTCGACTAAATATCTAGCAGACGTTTTGTAGTCGTCTTTTTTTAAGTAGGCATCACCTAAATATGGTAAAATACTTGCTCTTAATTTAGTGTCGGTTGAATTTGCGTAACCCAAAGCACTTTCGTAATAGCTTATGGCTTGTGTGTAGTTCTTTTTAGTTGAATAAATATCGCCTAAATCTTTATTGGTTTCAACTAATCTTTTGGTATTGTTGCTTTGGTTGTCTGCATTAAGACGCTTTAGATTGTAAGTTATGGCTTTGTCTAAATTACCCGAAGTTTTGTAGGCGTTAGCTAAGCTTTTGTAAATAGAAGATAAGTCGTCAAAACGGTTCCTTTTTTCAAGTTCATTGATAGAAGAAAGAGCATAAGATAAACCTTCTTTGTAGTTGCCGTTTTCAATTTCTAAAACGCCTAAACTGCTGTTTACTTTTGCAACAGATAATGTGTCTTTAACTTCAGAAAATAATAAACGGGCATTTTTAAGAGTGCTAATCGCTTTACTTGTTCTGCCTTCTTCTTGGTAAATTTTAGCTTTGTAATAAACAATTTTAGCCAAACCTTCTTTGTAATTAAGGTCGTTAGCTAGTTTTTCACTTTGTTGTATAAATTTATTGGCTTTACTAAAATCCCTATTTTGAAACAAAAGTTTAATAATACTAATAGACGTATTAACCTTTGATGTATCAGGGTTTTGGTAAGCTAATTGAATAGTCAAGCTATCTAGTTCTTCATTTTGAGAAAAACCAACAGACCCAACAAAAAGCATAAAAAATAAGACAAATAGTCCCTTCATTTCATTTACACAGTGATATTAAAATAACGGAAGCGATAAACCATTATTTTAAACCTTACACTTAACTTGGTTTAATTAAAATGAAGAAAAGTAGAGGGATTTTTTCCTTCATGGCTATAAAAATCAATAATTATAGTCGTTATACATAATTTTTAAGAGGTAATACCAAAAAATTAGACCAACGGTTAACTTCGTTTTTTTGACCTAAAAAAATAGTCTTTTGTGGATAGGTTTGAGTAAAATTAAATTTTGTTAAATTCAATTAAAACCTTAAAAATACTATCTTTGCGCTTTAATTTTTTTCAGTATATATGAATCTTCAAGACATTTTAACAACGCAAATAAAAAGTGCAGTAAAAAGTAATTTTAATGCCGATTTAGAAACTGTAGAATTTCAAGCAACACGTAAAGAATTTCCTGGAGATATTACTGTTGTTGTATTCTCTATGTTGCGCGTAGTTAAAGGTAATCCAGTGCAAATTGGAGAAACTATAGGTAACTATTTAGTTGAAAATGTAAATGAAGTTGAAGGCTTTAACGTTGTAAAAGGCTTTTTAAATTTAGAGATTAGTGCATCTTATTTTGTAGACTTTTTTAATGTTATAAAGGATGAAACTAATTATGGTTTTAATAATGCTTTCGCGGAAAACGATGCCGTAATGGTAGAGTATTCTTCGCCTAACACCAATAAACCGTTGCATTTAGGTCATATACGTAACAATCTGTTAGGGTATAGTGTGGCTGAAATTTTAAAAGCTTCTGGTAAAAAAGTATACAAAACCCAAATTATTAATGATAGAGGAATACATATTTGTAAAAGTATGTTAGCTTGGCAAAAGTTTGGAAACAATGAAACACCAGAAACTACAGGCTTAAAAGGAGATAAGTTAGTCGGGAATTATTACGTCAAGTTTGATCAAGAGTATAAAAAAGAAATTGAAACTTTAAAAGCAGCAGGTAAAACTGAAGACGAAGCAAAAAAAGAAGCGCCAATTTTAGTTGAAGCTCAAGAAATGCTAAAAAAATGGGAAGCAGGAGATGCAGATGTTGTAGCACTTTGGAGTAAAATGAATGGTTGGGTTTACGAAGGTTTTGATGTAACCTACAAAAATCTTGGTGTAGACTTTGATAAATTATATTATGAAAGTCAGACCTATCTTTTAGGAAAAGAATTTGTTAGCGAAGGACTAAAATCTGGTGTGTTTTATAAAAGAGAAGATGGCTCTGTTTGGTGCGATTTAACTGAAGATGGTTTAGACGAAAAAATCGTACTTCGTGCAGATGGTACAGCAGTTTATATGACTCAAGATATTGGTACAGCTATACAGCGTATAAAAGATTTTCCTGATGTTGGTGGTATGGTTTATACCGTTGGTAATGAACAGGATTATCATTTTCAGGTTCTGTTTTTAATTCTTAAAAAATTAGGATTTGATTGGGCTAAAAACCTATATCACTTAAGTTACGGAATGGTAGATTTGCCATCTGGAAAAATGAAAAGTCGTGAAGGTACTGTTGTAGATGCAGACGATTTAATTGCAGATATGGCAACAACTGCTCAGTCTATTTCGGAAGAATTAGGGAAGTTAGACGGTTATACCGAAGAAGAAAAGCAAGAACTTTATAAGACCATTGGACTTGGCGCATTAAAGTATTACATATTAAAAGTAGATCCTAAAAAACGAATTCTTTTTGATCCTAAAGAATCTATAGATTTCCAAGGAAATACAGGTCCGTTTATTCAATATACTTACGCAAGAATTCAGTCTATACTTCGTAAATCTGATGTAGATACTTCAGTGAAATTAGATACTAATGAAGTGTCTTTACATGAAAAAGAACGCGAATTAATAAAGCAATTACAATTGTTTCCAGAAATAATTCAACAAGCTGCTGCACAACACAGTCCAGCTTTAATTGCAAACTATACCTACGATTTAGTAAAAGCCTTTAATAGCTTTTATCAAAACGTTTCTATTTTAGGAGCAGATACAAAACAAGAAATTGTATTTAGAGTTCAATTATCAAATTTAGTAGCAAAAACTATCAAAAATGCATTTAGCTTATTAGGTATAAATGTACCTGAAAGAATGTAAAAATATTTCATTTTAAATAAAAAACGCTTTCAATTATTGAAAGCGTTTTTAGTTTATACTGTTTCTATTATTTTTTCAATAGATATTCTTGATTTGGGTTTTTTACTTGGTTGGTTAAAGTCATCTTCATCTCTGTAACCAATTGCTACAGCAACTAATGTTGCATATTCATCTAAACCTAAAATTTTATCATACTCTTCTGGAATAATACCTTCCATTGGTGTAGAGTCTATACCCATTTCGGCGCAAGCGCTTAGTAAGACACCTAAAGCTAAATATACTTGTCTGTCAAACCAACCTTTTACTGCGTGTTCTGGCTTTGTTTTTATAAATTGATTAAAATAAGTAACAGCACCTTCTGGTAATTCTTCTTTAATTCTATTTTCAAAAGCATCAATATTATCAACTCTACTCAAAACAATTAAAGTATCACAATTGATAACTTTTTCATTGTTTACCCAAGATACTTCAGATAATTTTTCTTTTGTTTTTTGATCAGAAACAAAAGTGAACTTCCATGGTTGGCTATTAATAGAAGAAGGGCTTAGTTGTAAAATTTGCTTAAGTTCTTCAATTTTTTGACTATCAATTTTTTTAGTTGGGTCATACTTTTTAGTTGTATAACGTTGTTGCATTGAGGTAATAAAACTCATTTTCAATATTTTAATTTTATACTATAATTTTTATAGTAGCAAAAATAAGTATAGTTTTTTATCTTTGCAATAACGGTCAAAATAGATAGTAGTATTTTAATACAATGTATACAAAAGGAAAACATATATTTAATGGTAAAGAATACCCTTGTTGCGCTAGTCTAACAATGGGTGTAATTGGTGGTAAATGGAAAACAGTAATAATTTATCATTTAAAAGACAAGCCTAAGCGATATAGTGAAATACGAAAAGAAATGCCTGCTGTTACAGAAAGAACTTTGAGTTTACAATTAAAAACTTTGGAGGATGACGGTATAGTAAAACGAAAGGTTTACACGACCAAACCACCTTTAAAAGTAGAATACTCTTTAACAGAACTAGGTGAAACTTTAATTCCTTTAATTATTTCTATTGCAGAATGGGGCGAAACTGCACAACAGTCTAAGCTTTAATCAATGTGAACTTCACATTTTCTTAATTGAAATTGTCTTTTAGTAGGCACAATACCTGCTTCAATTTTTGCAGCAGAATAATATACCCAAGCTTTATTGTTTCCAATATAAGGTTCAGGTTCAGAAACATTTAAAGTATTATCAAAATCACTTAATAACCACATTTTATTTTGAGCTGCGTCTATAGTGGTTAACCAAATTTCACCAGGTTGATTAAAAGCTGTTTCCATAAAACTACCACCATCATCGTTTAATTGAAAAGTAGAAAATAGTTGATTATTGAACAAAAATGGTTCGTGAGATTGATTAAATGCTGGATTTGATAAATTTTCAGATTGCGGAGTGATTATTTCATGTTGTGTAAATGTTTCATTAAACTCATTTCGTTTGTATACATATGCTGTGTTTGAAGCATCTATTCCGCTTAAAAAATATTGGAATTCATTATTTGGGTTAATCGTTGTATTACCATCAATTTTATTAAAGCTATCATTTGTCACAGGAACTGGTGATACATTAAGTGTAAATGCATTAAATTGTTTGGCTTGCGCTTTATTGTTTTGGTCTTTGTAACCATAGGTAAAATAAGAGCTTCCTTTTAACCATCTCGGAACAATAATATCCATTGGAGCTGTTAGTGGATAATTAGCTGGCTGTTCTTCAATTAAATAATCATTTGAAGGGTTATTTAAATCTAAAAGTCTTAATTGAAAGTTGTTATTACCTGGCGTTGACGATGAAAAGCCATTAACCACATCGTTTTCTATATATAAAACAAAAGATTGGTTGCTATTAGGTAATTGCGAAGGATAAAACACTCGTCTTCTGTTATTAATCGGTACATTAACATTCGTAACAACTCCTGAAGTTGGAGAAGTAGGTCTAACCATTTTTAATTGTCCTTGATGTGTTGCTCCTACATAAAATAGACCTTGGTTATCAATTCCCCAATCTGCAGGTCGTGCATAAATATTAGAGTCAAAAGGACTAAAACCTTTACCGTTTTCAGGGATTAATTCTCCTGTATCAGGATCTATTCCACAGTGCCAAACTTTGCAGGTTACGCCATTAGTAGTGTCTATTTCTATCCATAGCATAAAGTTTCCGCTAGGAGAAATTTCAGGATTTACATAATTAACAGAGATATCTCCAACTCTAACATCTTTTTCTTCGGTTGGAGTTGATGCAGGTTGAAAATTTTCATCTTTAGAACAAGACAAGCAAACTAAAACTATAAATAAATATAAATTCCTCATAAGTTTTTTTACTAGGACTTATAATTGATAAAAAGGTTTAAAATTTAATCGTTGGTTTTCTGTTTAAATTATTAAAACTTTCTCTTATTTTTGCCTTGATGCAACATACCATTTCTCATTATATTCCAGAAGCTTCAGTAGCAAAAGTATTACAGCTTTTAGATCAGGATAATCTAACAGTTTTAGTAAAAAAAGAACGTAAAACACGTCATGGTGATTATCGTAAATTGCCAAATGGTAAACATCAAATTACAGTAAATGGAAGTTTAAATAAGTATCGGTTTTTGATTACTTTAATTCACGAAATCGCCCATCTTGAAGCCTATAAAAACTTCGGAAAGTTTATAAAACCACATGGAGTAGAGTGGAAGCGTACTTTTCAATATTTAATGTTACCATTTTTAAATCCAGATGTGTTTCCTTCTGAAATATTACCGATTTTAGCTAAACATTTTAAAAACCCGAAAGCGTCTAGCGATACAGATGTGCAATTAGCCTATGCATTAAAGCAATTTGACGCTAATACCGATAAAACCTTTATATTTGAAATACCTTTACAAAGCACTTTTAAAATTTACAACGGTAGAATTTTTAAAAAGCTAAAGAAACGCCGTACACGTTATGAGTGTGTGGAAGTTTTAACAGGTAAAATTTACTTGTTTAATGCAAATGCAGAGGTAACAACTATAGAAAATTAACAAAATGCAAAATAAAAATTATTATGCCATTTTAATGGCTGGTGGCGTAGGATCTAGATTTTGGCCAGTAAGTACTGAGCAATTTCCTAAACAATTTCATGATATGTTGGGAACAGGTGATACGTTACTACAAAAGACATTTCAGCGATTAAATAAGTTAATTCCAACCGAAAATATTTTCATATTAACCAATGAAAAATATAACGATTTGGTCCTGCAACAATTGCCACAAGTTAAACAAAGACAAGTAGTTTTAGAGCCAGCAATGCGCAACACTGCACCGTGTATTTTATATGCTTCGTTAAAAATTCAAAAGGAAAATCCAGATGCAGTTATGATTGTTGCGCCTAGTGATCATTGGATTGAAGATGAAGATGCGTTTAGTCAAAATGTACAGCAAGCATTTCAGTTTTGTGAGCAAAACGATGCGTTAATGACTTTAGGAATCAAACCAACCTTCCCAAATACTGGATACGGTTATATTGAGTGTGGTAATGCTTCCGCAGAAAATATTAGCGAGGTGATTCAATTTAGAGAAAAGCCAGATTATGAGACAGCTAAACAGTTTTTATCTCAAGGAAACTTTTTGTGGAATGCTGGGATTTTTATGTGGAGCGCAACTTCTGTAATTAACGCCTTTAAAAAGAATCAACCTGAATTATTTGAGCATTTTAACAAAGGAATAGAAACTTATAACACAGCTGCTGAAGCTGAATTTATTGAAGAAAATTACGCTAAAGCGGAAAACATTTCGGTAGATTATGCTATCATGGAATCTTCTAAAAACGTGTATGTCATTCCTGCAACTTTTGATTGGAATGACCTTGGTACATGGGGAAGCTTATATGATAAGTTAGACAAAGACAATGCTAATAATGCGGTTGTTAATGCAAAAACTTTAGTTGAAGACGCTTCAGGAAATATGATTAGAACAGCAAAAGAAAAAGTTGTAATTGTTGACGGATTAAACGATTACATAATTGTTGATAAAGACGAAGTTTTGCTTATCTTTCCTAAAACAAAAGAACAAGACATAAAAAAAGTGCTTCAAAAAGTGAAAGACCAATTTGGTGAGCACTACGGATAATTATTAATTTCTGAATGAATACAACCAATAATCCTAACGAAAACAAGTTTAACTTCTCTGACGAAGACAAACAAAAAGAAGCTGTAGAGCAAAAAAAAGAAGCTGTAAAAAAAGATGCAGAAGGTTTATTTAAAAGTATAAAGCACTTTTTGCAAGAACTTTTAGACTTTAGAGAAGATACTGACAGAGATGCTACAATAGAGGCAATCAAAAATGATATTCCTTTTAAAGGTGCAACTGCATGGATTTTGGTGTGTTCTATTTTTGTGGCTTCAATTGGTTTAAATGCAAATAGTACAGCTGTAGTCATTGGAGCCATGTTAATTTCACCATTAATGGGTCCGATTTTAGGCGTAGGTTTATCTATAGCTATTAATGATATTGATACGTTAAAACGATCATTAATCAACTTAGCAATTATGATTGTGCTAAGTTTATTAACAGCATTTTTATTTTTTAGATTTTTTCCTTTAAGTGAAGATACGTCTGAGCTTTTAGGTCGTGTACAGCCAGATATTCGTGACGTGCTAATTGCCTTTTTTGGTGGTTTAGCTTTAATTATTGCGCGTACTAAACGAGGGACAATTGCATCTGTAATATTTGGTGTTGCAATTGCAACTGCTTTAATGCCACCATTATGTACAGCTGGATATGGTTTAGCAAAAGCTAACTGGAAGTACTTTGGTCAAGCCATGTATTTGTTTACTATAAATACTATTTTTATAGCATTAGCAACATTTTTAGTGCTTAAAATTTTACGTTTTCCAATGCTTAAATATGCAAATTCTGCAAAGAGAAAACGTATTGCAAGAGTAGCGTCTTTAGTTGCAATTATTGTTATGATTCCTGCAGTGTTTACTTTTTTAAGTGTTTTAAAAGAAAGTCAATTTGAAATTAATGCCAAACAGTTTATAGAAAAAGAAATTGTTGAACCATTGTTGCCTAATCCAAATTATATAAAAAAGTACGCAGTGCCTAATTACAATCCATCAGGAGTTTCTAATATAGAATTAACAACTTTTGGTTCTGATATTATTTCTGATGAAACAATACTTTTTTTAGAAAAACGCTTAAAAGATTATCCTTATTTAAACAATACTGAGTTGTTAATTAATCAGACCGAAAATAGACAAGTTAATAACTTAGAATATATGGAAGAATTACGTACGCGTGACTCTCTAGACCTTTTAACTCAGCAACAAAAGATAAGTATTTTAGAAAATAAAGTAAGAGAATTATCTGTGTTGGAAAAAGATCAAATTCCTTTTAAATCTCTTACTGAAGAAATTCATATTAACTATGAAAATATAGATGAAATAGCCTATTCTAAAGTCATAAAAAGCAACTTTAAAAAGCTGGATACTTTATCTGTTTTTGAAGTAAAATGGAATGACTCTCTAGTTAATAATAGTCAAGCTGAAAAGGAAAAGGCAAAACTGTATAAGTGGTTAAAGTTAAAATTAAAAGTAGATACTTTAGTGGTTAAAAAAGTAAATTAACCACGTTCTTCTAAATACATTTGACGTACTTTTTTAAATAGTTCAGAAGAGTAAACAAAATCGGTTACAGCTTCATTGTCTGTTTTAAAAATGTCATAACGAGAACCTTCCCATTCTTTGTAACCATTTTTAAGGAAAACAATCTTTTCGCCAATTTGCATTACCGAGTTCATGTCATGCGAGTTGATTACAGTTGTTATTTGGTATTCTTCTGTAATTTCTTTTACTAAATCATCAATTACAATTGCTGTTTTAGGGTCTAATCCAGAGTTTGGCTCATCACAAAATAAATACTTAGGTTTATTTACAATTGCACGTGCAATAGCTACACGTTTTTGCATTCCTCCAGAAGCTTCGCTTGGCATTTTTTTATGGGCTTCAGCTAGATTAACTCGCTTTAAAACAAAGTCTACACGATCTTGCATTTCGCTTTTACTTTGTTTGGTAAACATTTTTAAAGGAAACATTACGTTCTCCTCAATAGTCATAGAATCAAACAAAGCACTTCCTTGAAATACCATTCCTATTTGTGCTCTAATATCTCGTTTTTCGTCTTCACTTAATTGAGAAAATATTTTTCCATCATAGGCAATACTTCCTTGTTCATAATTGAAAAGACCAAGCAAACATTTTAAAAAGACAGTTTTTCCAGATCCACTTTGACCAATGATAAGGTTTGTTTTTCCTTTTTCAAAAGTGGTACTTATTCCTTTTAAAATATGTGCATCACCAAACGATTTATGTAAATTTTTAACCTCTATCATCAGCTTAAAAGTAGTTGAGTTAATAAATAGTTTAATACGATAATTACAACACTAGTCCATACAAATGATGTTGTACTAGCTTTACCAACTTCTAAAGCGCCACCTTTCATGTAATAACCATGATACGATGGAATTGTAGCTAATATAAAAGCAAAAATTAATGTTTTAATAAAAGCATAAGCCATATGGAATGGCGTAAAATCTAACTGTATACCTTCTATATAATCTCCCATACTTGCATAACCACCATAAACACAAGCTGCAAGTCCGCCAAGGATACCTAAAAACATAGAAATAGAAATCACAAAAGGATATAACATTAATGAAACAAACTTAGGAAAAACTAAGTAGTTTAAGCTGTTAATACCCATAACCTCTAATGCGTCTATTTGCTCTGTAACACGCATGGTCCCTATACTAGAAGTAATAAAAGATCCAACTTTACCAGCCATAATTATTGACATAAAAGTTGGTGCAAACTCTAAAATTATAGATTGTCTTGTAGCAAATCCAACTAAGTTTTTAGGGATTAAAGGATTATCTATGTTTAAAGCTGTTTGTATAGTAACAACACCACCAACAAAAAACGAAATAAAAGCTACGATACCTAAAGAGCCAATAATTAAATCGTCTATTTCTTTTAAGATTAATTGCTTCATCACCGACCATTTGGTTGGTTTTCTAAACATTTCAGCAATCATCAAAAAGTAAGTGCCTAAATAATGAAGGTATATCATATCAATTTTTGTTACTGCTAAAATATAAAATTCTAACAGCTTATTAACCTTAATTTCAAATTAGATGTCTTAAAAACTGTATTTTTGCAGTCTAAATTTATTAAATCACATGAGACCATTACTTTCAATTTGCGTAATATTTTTATTATTTGCGTGTCAATCTCAAAAAGAGATTGTTTCAACTTCAACAGAAACTACTATTCACCCTACAGGAAAAACAAAATTGGTTGTAGGAATTGTAGTTGATCAGATGAGGTACGAATACCTAACAAGATTTGAAAACAAATACGGAAATGGCGGATTTTTAAGACTTATAAACAAAGGTTTTAACTGCAAGAACAATCATTTTAATTATGTGCCAACTTATACAGGACCAGGACATGCTTCAGTTTACACAGGTACAACACCAAAAAATCATGGAATTATAGCTAATAACTGGTACGACAAGTTTAGTGATAGTTTTGTGTATTGTGCAGGAGATACAACTGTGCAATCTGTTGGAACAATGGATAAAGCAGGACAAATGTCTCCTCACAGAATGAAAACTACAACTTTTGCAGACGAGAATAGATTATTCACACAAATGAATGGAAAAACTATCGGAATATCTATAAAAGATCGTGGTGCAATTTTGCCAGCAGGACATAGTGCTAATGCTGCGTATTGGTTTCATGGTAAAAATGAAGGTCATTTTATATCAAGTACCTATTATTTTGAAACTTTACCACAATGGGTTAAAGATTTTAACGCAACTAATCCAGCTGAGAAATATTTAAAAGACTGGGATACCTTCTACGATATTAATACTTACACAGAAAGTGGAAGTGATTTAAACGATTTTGAAGGCGGATTTAGAGGAAAAGACACAGCAACATTTCCTTATGATTTAAAAGCATTAAGCAAAACAAATGATGGTTATAATATTTTAAAAACGACGCCTTACGGAAATAGTCTTGTTACAGACTTTTCTATCGCTGCTTTAGATGGCGAACAATTAGGGAAAGATAACTACACAGATGTATTGACTGTAAGTTATTCTAGTACAGATTATATTGGTCACAATTTTGGTGTAAATAGTAAAGAAATTGAAGATGTTTACATACGATTAGATAAAGAAATTGAAAAACTGTTAAATACGCTTGACGCGAAAGTAGGCAAGGGTAATTACACTGTGTTTTTAACAGCAGATCATGGTGCAGTAAATGTGCCTGCATATTTAGAAAGTGTAAAAATACCAGCAGGTTATTTTGATGGTGCTGCTTTTGAAGAACAAGTAGGTAATATTACAATTGAAACTCACAAAGTATCATCTTTCTTAAAGAATATTAGTAACCAGCAAATATTTTTAGATAGAGAAAAAATACAACAATTAGGTTTAGATTTAGATGATGTACAAGAAGCAATAGTAAATCAAATCATTACTTTTGATCAAGTGTATAAAGCATATACCGCTTCAACAATGAGCACAACTCAGTTTACAAAAGGCATTGAAAATTTATTACAAAACGGATATAATCAAAAACGATCTGGTGATGTATTATTTGTTTTAGATCCAGCAGTAATTCAGTATAGCAAAACAGGTTCAACACACGGTTCTCCTTTAAATTATGATACGCACGTGCCTTTAATTTTTTACGGAAATGGTATTACAAAGGGAAGCACAACAACACATACGACTATTCCAGATATAGCACCAACAATTTCTGCTTTATTAGGAATTACTTTTCCTAACGGAGCAACCGGTAAACCTCTAGAGTTTGTTTTAAAAAATTAATGAAAACGTTTTTTAAGCTCGTTTTCAGTCTTAAAAAGTAAAAAGATTACAGAGCCAAATATTAAAGCCAAGCTGATAAAAAGTTTGGCTTTATTGTTTATTGTAATTAATAATGAAATGTTGCTTATCAAGATTAAAAATACACCGCAAAATATTAAAAGTTTAGCTGAATATTTTTGTGAAAAATCCCATTGTTCTTGATTTTTCATAGAACGAGTTGTTCTGTATCCATAAAGCATATTGATGTTTTTAGGCGGAAATTTGAACATTACAAAACCTGTAATTATAAAAATGATTCCGCTTAAAAAACTCGGAAAAAGTAAGTTTTCTACAAGAAAATTCATGGTAAGTTACTTTCTGTATAAAAAGTAATTATTGACTAATTCGATATATCTTTCTTTTGCTTCATCTGCAGAAATATTCTTTGTTTGAAACAACGCATTAGTCTTAAAAGCATTAATTATTTGCTTTTTGCTACTAGGTCTTCCGTAGTCATTTGTAGCTCTTTTATAATAAGCATATAGACGCAACAAGAAATCTGCAGGAAAAGGTTCCTTGTGCCTGTTGATTTGTGCTACAGCCTCTTGAAAAGCTTTTTCGAGTTCTTCGGAAGTCATCTTAAATTTCGGCAATAATGCTTTCGCCGCCTTTTACTTTTTGGTTTAATTCTACCTTAATATTAGTGTCCAAAGGTAAAAATAAATCTACTCTTGACCCAAATTTTATAAATCCAGAGTCTGTACCTTGCACAGCAGCATCACCTTCAACAGCATAATTAACAATACGTTTTGCTAATGCACCAGCTATTTGTCTGTATAAAACTTCACCATAAATAGGGTTTTCTACAACTACAGTTGTGCGCTCGTTTTCGGTACTAGCTTTTGGATGCCAAGCTACTAAATATTTACCAGGATGGTACTTGCTAAAGTTTACCTTTCCGCTTATTGGGTACCTTGTTACGTGTACATTTATCGGAGACATAAATACACTTACCTGAAGTCTTTTTTCTTTGAAATATTCAGGTTCAAAAACTTCTTCTATAACAACAACTTTACCGTCTACAGGTGATACAACGGTATTGTCGTTAAGAATGGTGTTTCTTTTTGGGTTTCTAAAAAATTGAAGTATTAGAAATAAGAAAATGAATAAGGCAAAAAATAACACGTATTTAAGCCATAACGCCATAACAAAAGTGTCTACCACAACTGCTGAAACTGCAATAAACAAAAATGTAATTGCTATAATTTTAAAACCTTCTTTATGAAACATAGTTTACAATTCTTAAAAACAAATAAATAAAAGGAGCTGCAAAAATAATACTATC
Source organism: Mesoflavibacter sp. CH_XMU1404-2 (assembly GCF_037029465.1). Lineage (NCBI taxonomy): Bacteria > Pseudomonadati > Bacteroidota > Flavobacteriia > Flavobacteriales > Flavobacteriaceae > Mesoflavibacter > Mesoflavibacter sp. CH_XMU1404-2. Next base: position 42,746 of record NZ_JAYMEM010000030.1, read on the forward strand.
AAAACGATCTAATAATCCACCATGACCAGGCATAATCACACCGCTATCTTTAACATTAGCTTGACGTTTTATTTTAGATTCAATTAAATCTCCAATAGTACCAATAACACTTATAATAATACTTAAAATTAACCAATTAGAAAATGTTAAATGATTGTCTGTAAAAGTAAATATAAAATAACTAGCAATGGTCGCAAAAAACAAACCGCCTAAAAATCCTTCTACTGTTTTTTTAGGTGAAATACTAGGGAAAAGCTTTTGCTTACCGAAGTTCTTTCCAACTAAATAAGCAAATGTATCATTTACCCAAACCAAGATAAAAGAACCTAAAACTAGTGCTGGATTGAAATTTTGCCCATGTCTTCCTATTAATACCAAAAACACAAATCCACTAGCCAAATAAAAGGTAGTAATTATATATCTTTTAGAACTAAATAAAGGTATTTTCTTTTCTGAAAATAAGTCTTTTATAAGAAGAAGCTGTACAAAAATTGTTATAACTTGAAGAATTTGTGTTGCTTCAGATAAACCTAAATGCGAATTCATTACAAACTGCCAATATCCAAAGATGAAGTACATAATTGTAAAAATGATGTAAGGATAATAGCTTTTAAGCTGAATAAGCTTGCAAAACTCAACCATACAAATCATACCAAATACGTAAAAAAGAATAACAAACGCATGTTCGTTAAACAACGAGAGTATGAGTAGGGTTATATATAAAATTCCAGAAAGACCTCTGGTTAATGTTTCGCTCATAAAACTATAAATCTTCTAACAGCAGCAAATATAAGTTTTTTGTACTGCTTCCGTAAGATAAAAAGTCATTTTCCTCTTGAAGCTTAAAATGTTTTATGGTAGTAATGTTTGTAGGAAGTTTGTTAGGATTCTTACTTTTAATCTCTCTTAATCCTTCACTAATGGTTGGGACTATTTGACTAGTCGTAGCAAACACGATAAGGTTATTAGGGAATTCGTTTAACTTTTTTTCTGCCAATTGATTAGAGCTTACTAAAAGCGATCCATCGTTTGCAATTAAATTTTCACAAGTTGTTAAAAAATAAGTACACTCAGATAATTTTTCTCCGACATTTAGTTGAGAGCTTTTAAATTTATCTTGTAGGTTTTTGTCATAAAAGAAAACTTTATGATCTTCCCAGTTATTTTCTAGTATAATATTGTTGAGATTATCGTATACTTCGTCTAACGAATCGCAATACAAAAATTTACCACCATTTTTTTTGAAGTTAATCGTAAAACTTTCATCAATAGGTAGCTCAACTTTTGGCATGTATTTGCCTCGCTCATTAGACTTTACATCTTCTTTTTTCTTTTCAGATTTAGAACTAAATAACTTTCTAAAAAGACTCATTTACTTTTGCTATAATCAATTTTAATTTTGAACTATATCAAATATAAAAAATCTTAGACTATCTAAAGAGATAATCTAAGATTTTTGTTCTTAAAAGCAGCAAATAAGTGCTGTTTATTCTTCTTCGTCAGATTTTTGATCTGTAAGGTGAACTTCTTTTTTAAAGTTTCTCTCACCGAATATTTTCTCTAAATTATCTTTGAAAATAACTTCTTTTTCAAGTAATACTTCTGCAAGTTCTGTTAACTTATCTTTATTTTCTTCAAGAAGTTGTATAGCTCTTGCGTATTGCTTTTCAATAATATTTGAAATTTCTTTATCAATCAATTCTGCTGTTTGCTCACTGTATGGTTTAGAGAAACCATATTCGTTTTGACCAGACGAATCGTAATAAGTTAAGTTTCCTACTTTATCACTTAAACCGTAAACTGTAACCATTGCTCTAGCTTGTTTTGTAACTTTTTCTAAGTCACTTAAAGCACCTGTAGAGATTTTATCAAAAATAACTTTCTCTGCAGCACGACCACCTAACGCAGCACACATTTCGTCTAGCATTTGTTCTGGTCTAACAATTAAACGCTCTTCTGGTAAGTACCAAGCAGCACCTAAAGATCTACCACGTGGTACAATTGTAACTTTTACTAATGGAGCAGCGTGTTCTAACATCCAGCTTACAGTTGCATGACCAGCTTCATGAAAGGCAATGGCGCGTTTTTCTTCTGGAGTAACAATTTTATTTTTCTTTTCTAAACCACCAATAATCCTATCAACAGCATCTAAAAAGTCTTGTTTGTCTACCGCTTTTTTATTGTTTCTTGCAGCAATTAAAGCAGCTTCATTACAAACATTAGCAATATCTGCTCCAGAAAAACCAGGTGTTTGTTTAGATAAAAAGTCAAGGTCTAAACCTTCTGCTTTTTTAAGAGGTCTTAAGTGAACTTCAAATATTTCTTTACGTTCTCTAACGTCTGGAAGATCTACAAAGATTTGTCTGTCAAAACGTCCAGCACGCATTAAAGCTTTATCTAAGATATCTGCACGGTTGGTTGCAGCAAGTACAATTACGTTTGTATTTGTACCAAAACCATCCATTTCTGTCAGTAATTGGTTTAATGTGTTTTCACGCTCATCATTACTTCCAGACATGGCGTTTTTACCTCTTGCACGACCAATAGCGTCAATCTCATCAATAAAAATAATTGATGGAGATTTTTCTTTGGCTTGTTTAAATAAGTCACGTACACGAGACGCACCAACACCAACAAACATTTCAACAAAGTCAGAACCAGAAAGAGAGAAGAAAGGTACTTGCGCTTCTCCTGCGACTGCTTTTGCTAATAAAGTTTTACCTGTTCCTGGAGGGCCAACTAATAAAGCTCCTTTAGGAATTTTACCACCTAAAGACGTGTATTTTTCAGGGTTTTTAAGGAAGTCTACAATCTCTTGAACTTCTTCTTTTGCACCTTCTAAACCAGCAACATCTTTAAATGAAGTTTTTACATCGGTTTTCTCGTCAAATAATTTTGCTTTAGATTTTCCTATGTTGAAGATCTGTCCGCCAGCTCCGCCACCACCACCAGAAGACATACGTCTCATGATGAAAATCCAAAATCCAATTAGTAAAATAAAAGGAAGTAAGCTAAATAATAATTCGCCCCAAGGGTTAGTTTCGGTTTTATATTCAACAGATGTAGAAATGTTGTTGTTTGCTTTTATTTCTTTTAACTGATTTTCAAAATTTTGAAGATCACCAAATTCGAAAGTGTAATTTGGTATGTTATTAGAATCTCCAAATAATGCAGTTGGTATAGACTTTTTGTGTACTTCTTTTTCTTCTGCTTCTTTAGTTAAGTAAACTTTTGCTTCTCTTCGGTTAACAATATCTACTTTTTCTACGTCTCCATCTTTTAAGTATTGAAAAAATTGAGCTGGTGATGTTTTATTTTCTCCGCTTAAAGCATCGCTTCCAAAAAAGTTTAAACCAATGAAGAATAAAAATAAACCAGCATAAATCCAATAGGGATTAAACTTAGGTTTTTTTGGTGGTATTGTTTTTTTATTTTTATTGTTTGTCATGTATTGTTATTAATAATTTGTTTTTATAGCTGTTACTTTGGCATCTCCCCAAAGACTTTCGATATCATAAAATTCTCTAATGTGTTTTTGAAACACGTGTACAACTACGTTAACATAGTCCATTAAAACCCATTCTGCATTGTCTTCGCCTTCTATATGCCAAGGTTTGTCTTGTAATGTTTTGCTTACTTTTTTTTGTATAGAATTAACGATGGCGTTAACTTGTGTATTTGATGTACCTTCACAGATAACAAAGTAATCACAAACAGTGTTTTCTATTTCTCTAAGATCGAGAATGTTAATTTCTTTTCCTTTTACATCTTCAATTCCGCCTATAATTGAGGTTATAAGTAGATCTGCGTTAGATTCTTTTTTCGCCATTAATAAGATTTAATTTGTGCAAAGTTATTATTTTTAAGTTCTTTATACTTTAAAAAAATCATAAGATTTTATAATACGAAGATAACTATTTAATATGCGTATAATCAAACTTAATGCCATCGATTCTACAAATTTGTTTCTTCGTAGTCTTTGCTTAGATACATACGTTGAAGATTTTACTGTAGTTGTTGCAAAACACCAAACCAAAGGTCGAGGTCAAATGGGGACAGTTTGGTCGTCTCAAGATGCTAAAAACCTTACTTTTAGTGTGTTTAAACGTTTTGAGAATTTAAAATTAGAACAACAATTTGTTATTAGTATGGTTTCTAGTTTGGCTGTAATCAACGCATTAAAAAAAATGAATCTGCCAAAATTAAGTGTTAAATGGCCTAACGACATTTTGTCAGCAAACAAAAAGATTTGTGGTATTTTAATTGAAAATGTTATCAAGCAGAATAAAGTTGCAGGATCTGTTGTAGGAATTGGTTTAAATGTAAACCAAGTCGATTTTTCTGGTTTGCCACAAGCATCTTCAATTTTAAATATTACAGGTGCGTCTTATGATTTAGATGAATTACTTCAGTCTATTTTAAATGAATTAAAAATACTTTTTGATTTAGTTGAAAGCAATCAATTTGAAACTATTAAAACAACTTATGAGTCTTTTCTGTTTAGAAAAGATAAGCCTTCAACATTCGAAAATGCAGAAGGCTTATTCTCTGGTTTTATAAAAGGTGTTTCTAACGAAGGTCTTCTTAAAGTTTTATTAGAAGACGATGTTTTAGAAACGTTTGATTTAAAAACTATTAAGCTACTGTATTAATAGCACTAGGCATATTGGTTGCTAAAGTCTCTATAAATTTACCAATAGGACCTTTAATCATCATTGCCATCATGGCATTAAATTCGCCTTCAAACACTAATTGTACTTCGCTTGTGGTTGCGTCTATTTCAGAAATATTTCCTGTTAAAGAAAAGTCTATTTTTCCGCCAGCAGCACCTAAAACAATTTGATTTGGTGGTGTGGTTTCTTTTTTCTTCAAGACTATTTCTGGCATACCTTTTAAAGCGAATAAAAACTTATCGTTATCTAAAACTTCAAATTTACTTATGTTTTCTGGCATAAGTGTTTCAAAGTTTTTTACATCGCTTAAAAAGTCAAATGTGTCTTGTGTAGATTTATTTACGGTAACTTTTGGAGATTCTAATTTCATGGTTTGTTTTGTGTGTTAATCTATTTTTTACTTATCAATTAACGTTCCAATCGCTAGGATTGGCATTCCATTTACTTAAAGTTTCTATTTCATTTTCAGAAATATAATTTGTAGCTGCTGCTTCTTGTAATAAATGGTCGTAGTTGCTTAAAGTGTGTAATGTAAGGTGTTCTTTTTCAAAGTTTTCTTCAGAAATTTTAAATCCATAAGAAAAAATAGCAATCATACCTTTAACAGTTAAATTAGCTTCTTTTAAAGCTTTTACTGCATTTAAACTGCTTTTACCGGTACTAATTAAATCTTCTATGACGACTACATTTTGACCGCTTTCTACATAGCCTTCAATTTGGTTTTGTCTTCCGTGTGATTTAGCTTCTGGTCTAACATAAATAAACGGAACGCCTAAATATTCTGCAACCAGCATACCAATACCAATTGCGCCTGTAGCAACACCAGCAATAACGTCTGGTTTGCCATAGTGAGACTCTAAAAATTTAGCCATTTCTTCCCTAATGTAATTTCTTATTGGTGGAAAAGAAAGAACTACTCTGTTGTCGCAATAAATTGGAGACTTCCATCCAGATGCCCATGTAAAAGGCTCTTTTGGTTGAAGTTTAATAGCATTAACTTGTAATAATGCTTTTGCAGTTTGTCTAGCAATGTGTTTGTCAATTATCATGAGGCAAAATTACATATTAAATTTTTTGAATTAAAAATAACTTTAAAATAAAATTTAGAATTCCTTTAGTTTTATATTTTTACAATACAAAAGCAAAACTTAAACCATGCAGTGCATATTTGTAAACAATAAGCCAATTTACTTAACAACCACGGTAGAGAAAGAGACAGATTTTAAAAATTTTTTACTTAAAGATGCAGACATAAATGTTGTGATAAAAACTTTGGGTAAGAAAAAGATTAATTCGGTTAGACTTATTGGACACGCAGAAGATAAGTTATTAAAAGCTTTTAAAAAGAAACTTCCTAATGTAATTGCAGGTGGCGGAAAAGTATATAATGATAAAGGTGAAATTTTATTTATTTACAGAAATGATAAATGGGATTTACCTAAAGGAAAAGCCGAAAAAAAAGAATCTATAGAAGACACTGCAATTAGAGAAGTTGAAGAAGAAACTGGTGTTAAAAATTTAGAAATAGTTGAAAAACTTCCTATAACCTATCATATATACAAGCGTAACGGAAAACACAAGCTTAAAATAACCCATTGGTATAAAATGACATCAGATTTTAATGGAAAGCTTTATCCGCAATTAAATGAAGGTATCACAAAAGTAGAATGGTTAAATGAAAAGCAAGCACAAGAGGCTTTAGAAAACTCTTATGCTAATATCAAATTATTATTTTAAAACTCTATAAATAGGGTATTGCAAATGCGCTTTTTCATAATTAGGACTCTGTTTATGTATCCAGTCTAGTTGCTCGTACCAATTAGTAGCAAAGCTTTTGTTTGTAGATTTAATGGAGTCAAATTCTTTTTTAATTTCTGGGTTTTGGTTTAAAAAATCTAGTGCTTTATCTTCCCAAACATAAGGAGAAAAACCTTCTTTTTGCTGAAGAATGGTATCAAAAAAGTTCCAATTAAAAAATGAATCTGGAGCAGAAGGTTCTAAGGTTTCAATTAAATACCTCATTCCATATTGATTTGTATCAACTAAAAGATCTCCTTTTTTAAAAGTGATATCTTTTATGCTAGATGTAACGGTTGTGTTGTAATGTTGATAATGTCCTTCGTACGGCGATTTTCGTGTTTCAAATTTTTTAATCTTATAACTTTCAACAGTAATAATACTATCATTTTCTAGTGGCTTCATTTCAATATTATTCATTTTTAGACGTTCTAAAATTGGCCACCATCCTTTAGGGATGATATATGCTTTAGGGATTTTTACTTTAGTTGTTGGTTTAAAATAATTCTTGTAAACTACATCTTTGGTAAATGGTTGGTTACGGTCGTATTTTAGACGTTGTAAACCAGTAATATCGCTTGTAATTATTTCGCCTTCATAACCTTTAAATTTTAAAGTAGTTTGTTTTGTTGTGTCTATCGCCCAATCTAAAGGATATAAATTGTTAGTGTAAGTTCTATTAAAAGCCTCTTTTCTCAGTTTTTTTATGTTTTTTGATTCTTTATTTACAATGTTAATCATTGTTTTCATTAGCTCGTAAGTTCCTTCAACACGCTTTTTATAAGGTTTAAGCATGTGTGTTTCTACCATCATACCCAACGTGTTAAAAAGGGTTGTATAGCCTGTTGAGTATCTTGGGTAATCCATAAATTGAGAAAACCCTTTTTCTGGCACACTATTAAAGACATTAACGTATGGAGTAATATCCCAATTTTTGTCGGCTAGTTGTTGCTCTAATTTAGGTTGAAGAGTGTTGTGTAAATATTCACCTAAATCGCCACTAAGTTTATCGTGTTGGGTAAACAAATGTGTAAGCGTATATTGATAATCTGCACCATTACTTACGTGATTATCAATAAAAACATCTGGTTTTACTAAATGAAAAACTTTTGCAAATGCTTTAGCATTTTTGCTATCGGCTTTTATAAAATCTCTGTTTAAATCAAAGTTACGCGCATTACCTCTAAAACCATATTCTTCAGGTCCGTTTTGGTTGGTTCTTGTGGTGCTATTTCGGTTTAAGCTACCGCCAATATTGTAAACAGGTATCGTTGCCAAAACCACATTTTTAGGCATTTTCATTTTACCTTGTACCAAATCTCTAAATAAAAGCATAGTGGCATCAATACCATCAGATTCACCAGGATGAATACCATTATTGATTAATAAAATACGTTTGTCGTTTCTTATACTTTCAAAATTGAAATTACTATCAGGGTTTAACGTAACAAGATGTAAAGGTTCTCCGCTATCTGTTTCACCAATTGCTTGGATGTGAATACTTGAATAGCTATCTGCTAATTGTTTGTAAAACTCAATAACTTCATTGTAAGTAGGAGTTTTAGTTCCGTTAGAAGTTTCAAAAACAGTGGTGAAATTTGGTGTTTTGTCTTCGCAAGACATACAAATAAAAATAACCGTAAAAAGAAGAAAAAGTTTTTTCATAAAAGCGATTGTTTACATCTAATTGTCACAAATATAGTATATAGGCTTGTGTTTTTTGTAATTAGATGTACTTTTGCAAGCTTAAAATCCTAAGATAATGACAGAGTTTATAAGAAAAATAGTTCCTAATGCTAAAGATGATGTGTTAGCAGGTATTACAGTTTCTTTAGCTATGATACCAGAAGTAGTTGCATTTGCTTTTGTAGCTCAGATAGATCCTTTAATGGCATTGTCTGGAGCATTTATAATTGGTTTGATTACAGCTGTTTTTGGAGGTAGACCAGGATTGATATCTGGAGCAGCAGGTGCTGTTGCAGTTATTTTTGTGTCTATGATTGCAGAAGGTCACACAAAAGGAATGCTAATGGATACGCCTATAGAAAATATGGGTTTTTTCTATCTAATGGCTTGTGTGGTTTTAATGGGATTAATCCAAATATTAGCAGGTATTTTTAAATTAGGAAAATTTGTTAGGCTAATACCACATTCAGTAATGATGGGATTTGTAAACGGACTTTCTATTGTCATTTTTATAGCGCAAGTAAAAATGTTTAGTCATAAAAGCGTAAAAATTTCTGATGAAGGTGTAAAACAATATGTTAGTACTTTTATGGAAGGAACAGAGCTATTTACTATGATAGCTTTAGTTTTGTTAACAATGGGAATAATTTGGTTGCTACCAAAACTAACTAAAAAGTTGCCAGCTGCACTTACAGCAATAATTATAACTAGTTTAATTGTTATTGGTTTTAGCATAGACGTGCCAACTGTTGGATCTTATATTGTTGAAGGTGGAGGAAGTGGATTAAAAGGTGAATTTCCTACTCCAAATATGGAATTGTGGGAAAAATTACCATTCAATCTTGATACATTAAAATTTATTGCATTGCCTGCATTTTTAGCAGCATCTGTTGGATTAATTGAAACTTTAATGACGATGAATTTGGTTGACGAATTAACAGAAACTAGAGGAAACGGAAATAAAGAATGTATAGCACAAGGCGCAGGTAATATTGTGTCAGGTTTATTTGGAGCTACTGGTGGATGTGGTATGATTGGTCAAACTGTAATTAATATCAATTCAGGTGGTAGAGGTAGATTATCAGGCATCATGATGGCAGTAACACTATTATCCTTCGTGCTTTTTGCTGATAAATTAATAGAAATGGTGCCAATAGCAGCATTAGTAGGTGTAATGTTTATGATGGTTATCGAAACCTTTGCGTGGTCAAGTTTTAGAATATTAAAGAAAATACCAAAATCTGATGCATTTGTTTTAATCACAGTATCTTTAGTTACCGTATTTGTAGACTTAGCAGTAGCGGTATTTATAGGTGTAATAATTTCTGCTTTAGCTTTTGCTTGGGAAAACGCAAAGCGAATTAGAGCCAGAAAAAGAATGAAAACAGACGGAACTAAAGTTTACGAAATTTGGGGACCATTATTCTTTGGAAGTATTTCTGCTTTCAATGAAAAATTTGATATAAAAAACGACCCCGAAAAAGTTGAAATTGACTTTGTAGAGTCAAGGATTAGCGACCATTCTGCATTAGAAGCTATTTTTAATTTAGTTGAAAAGTATGAAGCAGAAGGAAAGCAAATTAAACTAAAACACCTTAGTGAAGATTGTAAAGTGTTGATGTATAAGGCAAGTCCAAAGTTTAGAGAAGTTATAATCGAAGCTATAGATGATCCAAGATATCATTTAGCAGAAGACCCTGAAAAATTTCCTAAACCTTTATCAGAGTATAAGTTTTAAACGAAAAAGCTGAAGTGTAAACTTCAGCTTTTTTGTTTATTTTACTCGTACACTTTTGGGTACTAACTTAGTGTAATCACCATTGTTTTTAATAACATCTCTTACAATAGAAGATGAAATGTAGCTTGTACGTGCAGCTGTTAGCAAGAATACCGTTTCTATCGTAGAAAGTTTACGATTGGTATGGGCAATTGCTTTTTCAAATTCAAAATCGGCAGGGTTACGTAAACCACGTAAGATAAAATCGGCATCAATCTCTTTGCAAAAATCGACAGTCAAACCCTTATAGGTAACCACTTTTATTTTAGGTTCGTCTTTAAAAGCGTCTTCAATAAATTGTTTTCGTTCCTCTAAAGAAAACATATAATTTTTGGTCGAATTTACGCCAATAGCTACTACAACCTCATCAAACAATTTAATACCGCGTTTGATAATATCGTAATGTCCATTGGTTATTGGATCAAACGACCCAGGAAAAAGTGCGCGTCTCATATTTTTTTGAATCAAGATTATTTGATACAGGAAACAAGATAATCAATTATCTAGTTTATCAATAAAGTTGGATATTTTTTGTTGAATTTTTTTAATTCTATTTTCAAAATCATCAAATTTTTCTTCAGAGATAAAATTAAGATTTTTACAAATAATTATTTGTGTTTCCCATTCGTAAGCAGAGCCTAAACTGTCTTCAAGATATTTAATGAAATGTTTATTACTTCGTTTACTTGTGCCTTCTGCTATATTTGAGGCAATAGAAACACAACTTCTATTTAATTGACTAATTAATCCGAACTTTTCATCTTTAGGAAGTGTAGCTGTGAAGTTATAATTATCAGTTATAAGATTAATGCTTTCTTGCCAAATCTGTAAATTCTTAAAATTATGCCTTCTCATATTCGTGATTCGTGTTTCTATATTTCCTGTTTCAATTTAAAGTAAAGCTTCTTCAATAGCATTAGTAAACAACTCTTGTAAACTAATTCCTGCAGCAGCAGCTTGTTGTGGTAAAATACTTTCATTAGTTAATCCAGGTACCGTATTAACTTCTAATAGATGAGGTTGATTGTTTTTAAATATAAATTCGCTTCTAGAAAAACCTTTCATTTTTAAAACCTCATAAACCTTCTTAGCGGTTTTCGTAACAATTTCTTCTTGTTCTTTTGTAATTCTAGCAGGTGTAATTTCTTGAGATTTACCTAAGTATTTAGCTTCGTAATCAAAAAAGTCATTTTCGCTAACAATTTCTGTTATTGGTAAGACTTTGGTGTCTCCTTTATAGGTAATAACACCAACCGATACTTCGGTTCCATCTAAAAAAGATTCGATAATAATTTCGTCATCTTCTTTAAAAGCAACTTCAATTGCGTGCTGTAAATCTTCTTTTTTATGCACTTTGGTAATTCCAAAGCTACTACCTGCTTTGTTAGCCTTTACAAAACAAGGTAAGCCAACTTTACTAATAATTTCGTCTTCATTAATAGTGTCGCCAGTATTTAAAAAATAGCTTTCTGCAGTTAAAATTCCGTAAGGTTTTAAAATACTTAAACAATCACGTTTATTAAAAGTTATCGCAGCTTGGTACATACTGCAACTAGTGTGCTTAATGTCTAGTAAGTTAAAATAACCTTGCATAAAGCCATCTTCTCCGGGACTACCATGTATAGCGTTAAAAACACAATCAAACGTGATTTTTGTATTGTCTTTAGTGAAAGAAAAGTCGTTTTTATCAATTGGGTATTCACTATCGTCTTCGTCTACATAAACCCATTTATCTTTAAAAATATGAATGCGATACGCATTAAACTTTTCTTTATCAAGCGTGTTGTAAACTACGTTTCCGCTTTTTAATGAGATTTGATATTCGCTAGAATATCCGCCCATAATAATGGCTATATTTTTTTTCATTTAGTTTAAATTATATCGAAATACTCTAAGGTTTTCAATAATCCTAAAAAATATTCGTTGTGTAAAAATATCATTTATTTTAATCCGAAGGAAAACCTTTTTGTTTTTATATATTTGTCTACATAAATTTTACTAAATGAGTTTTATTGGTTTTATAAAAAGTAAAGAATTTTTAAAGCAAATTATAATTGCTATTATAGCAGTTGTAGTAATTGTTTTTTTGTTGCTTAAATGGTTAAACGTAACCACAAATCACGGTACATTTGAGACTGTACCTGACTTAACAGGAAAATCTATTGAGGTAGCTAAGATGGAGTTAGAACAAAATAATTTGGTAATGCAAATTCAAGACTCTGCTAATTTTAATCCAAACTACCCAAAATTTGCAGTTATAGAACAAGACCCAAAACCAAATGCTCAAGTTAAAGAAAACCGTAAAATTTACATTACCTTAAATCCTTCTGGGTATCGTAAAGTAGCAGTGCCAGATTTAAGACAACGTACATTTAGACAAGCAAAACCAACATTAGAGGCTTTAGGTTTTAAAGTAGGAAAAAAGACTTACATAGACAATATTGCTAAAGATATGGTTTTAGGTATGCGTTATAAAGGAGACGTTTTAGAACCAGGAACAAAATTGCCAAAAACAGCTTCAATAGATTTAGTTTTAGGTAATGGTAATCGTTCAACAAGTAATTAATTATGGACGACTATACACCAGAATTACCAGAAGAAGATAACGACGATCTTTACGAGCATTATTCGTTTACCGCAGACAAAGGACAATCGCCTTTACGTATCGATAAATGGTTAATGAATAAGGTAGAAAACGCTACCCGAAACAAGATTCAAGACGCCGCAAAAAACGGAAGCATCTTTGTAAATGGTACACCAGTAAAATCCAATTACAAGGTAAAACCAAATGATCAGGTACGCGTATTATTTCAACATCCGCCACATGAAAACTTATTGGTTGCAGAAGATATTCCATTAGACATCGTTTATGAAGACGATCAATTATTAGTCGTTAACAAACCAGCAGGCATGGTTGTACATCCAGGACATGGTAATTATTCCGGAACATTAATTAACGCACTAATTTTTCATTTTGATAATTTACCAAACAATTCAAGTGAAAGACCAGGATTAGTTCATCGTATAGATAAAGATACATCAGGATTGTTAGTGGTTGCAAAAACCGAACATGCTATGGCGCATCTTACTGCTCAATTTAAAGCCAAAACTAGCGAGCGTGAGTATGTGGCAATTGTTTGGGGGAATGTAGAAGAAGACCAAGGTACAATAGAAGGTAATATTGGTAGACATCCAAAAAACCGATTACAAAATACCGTATTCTTAGATGACGAAGCCGATAAAGGAAAACCAGCAGTAACGCATTACAAAGTAATAGAACGTTTAGGTTATGTAACATTGGTAAGTTGCAAGTTAGAAACAGGACGTACACACCAAATACGTGTGCATATGAAGCACATAGGTCACACATTATTTAATGACGAGCGTTACGGCGGAAACCTAATCTTAAAAGGCACAACCTTTACCAAATACAAACAATTTGTAGAGAACTGTTTTAAAGTATTACCACGTCAAGCCTTACATGCCAAAACCTTAGGATTTATGCATCCAACAAAAAACGAATTTATGAGTTTTGACACGCCAATACCACAAGACATGCAAGATTGTATAGAAAAATGGAAAGGTTACTCTAAACACATAGATAATAATTAGGGCGTTACCACAAGGGTCGCGCTATTCACTATATCTTTTTTTGCAAATGATTAAAGCTTAACCTCAAAGTAAAAGCAGCAAAAAAAGGATGTCGTTACTATCGCTAACGCGCTTACTCAAACCCAATAATAAAACCGAATAGACCTATTTAAAATTACTATCTATTCAGCTTTTATAACGCAGTAACAATTTGTAATTTAGTATCAGAAAAAGATAGATTTATGAAACTAGTATTATCACCAGCAAAGTCATTAGATTTTGAAACCCAATTGCCAACAAATAAAACCACTCAGCCACAATTTTTAGAGCAATCTTTAAAGTTAAATAAAGCACTAAAAACAAAAAGCCCAAAGTCATTATCAAAACTAATGAGCATTAGTGATAAGCTAGCAGATTTAAATTACCAACGTAATCAAGAGTTTACAGTACCATTTACAGAAGATAACGCTAGACCAGCAATGTATGCCTTTAATGGAGATGTGTATAAAGGATTAGATGCTTATACAATATCAAAAGACAAGATAGATTTAGCACAAAATACCATTAGAATCTTATCTGGACTTTACGGAGTTTTAAAACCTTTAGATTTAATGCAACCTTATCGTTTAGAAATGGGGACTAAATTAAAAGTAGGAAGCAAAAATGATTTATACGAATTCTGGAAAAAAGATATCGTAAACGCTTTAAATGAAGAGTTAGAAGATGACGAGTTGTTTATCAACCTAGCTTCAAACGAGTATTTTAAAGCAATAGATAAAAAGGCATTAAAAGTGCCAGTTATAGATATTACGTTTAAAGAATTTAAGAATGGTAAGCTTAAAATAATTTCATTTTATGCCAAAGAAGCACGTGGTTTAATGGCAAGATATATCATAGATACAAATGCAAAAACTATAGATGATTTAAAGAAGTTTAATTACGATAACTATCAATTTGATGGAAAACTCTCAGAAGAAAATCACTTGGTCTTTACAAGATAACAAGCGTACAGAACAGGAACGAAACGTTTTTAAACCAACAGGCAAACCAGCAAAAAGTAAGAATGTAACATACTTATTTTGGGCGGTTATTATATTACTAGCAATTAGTTATTTATTACCATTTTTATATGAAGACAAAGTAGAAGTTTGCCTAACAGATTCTTTCTGTTTTAACTCTCAAGACAATATATTTTTATACGGCTTGTACGTCTTTTTTAATATCACAATACTATTGCTAGCAGTTTTTGGAGCTTATATCATAGGTAAAAAATTAGGCGAAAAATTTAAAGTTTAAGCTTTTGCTTTTTTGTCTATATTAATTTTAGTTTCTGGTCTTACACGTTTTTTTATTCTTGGTCGTCTAACACCAAAAGTACCTCTGTGTATTTTACCGCGTTTAGATTTTTTATCTCCTTTTCCCATAATTTAATTGTATTTTTCTACTCTTAACATACAAAAAATATAAAAGAATAACAAGATTATTAAGTGTTTAAACACCATCATCCATATCCGCCATTCATTAAAAAAGATACTAAAAAACTGATTGTTGGTACATTACCGCCACCAAGATTTAGTACAGGCGATTTGCTAGAAAAGGATGTAGATTTTTGTTATGGTAGTTATTATAATTCACTTTGGTTGTATATTGATAAAATTCACAATTTAAATTTACGATTTGATAATTCACAAGAAGCTATAGATCAACGAAAATCCTTTTTAATCAAACATAAAATAGGCATTTGTGATATTGTAGAAATTTGCGAACGAGAAAAAATTGACGCTTCGGATTTAGGAATGTCTAATGTTAAATTAAGAGGTGTTATAGATTACCTTAAACAATTTCCAAATATAGAAACCATACTTTTTACTGGTGGTAATAGTAAAAACGGACCAGAGTATTTCTTCAGAAAGCATATAAAAGAATACAATATAAAATTAGAACTAGTCTCTAATGAAATACCAAGGATTCATCAATTTAAAATACCAATTACTTCAGAAAATAGAATAATAAAAACTGTGTCATTAACATCTTATTCAGGTAGCGCTAACCGTGCAATAGGTAGTAATCCGTTATATAAACAACTAAAAGCTAAAAATCCAAAATTCAATACTTTTGATTTTAGAGTGATGCAGTATCGAGAGTTTTTTTAGGTCTATCTAAATAAATATACTATTTTAGAAGTCTATCAAAATCTATTACTTATTATGCAAAAACCTATCGTTCTGCTATTATTAAGCATTTTATTGACTAGTTTTTCTACACAAGCACAAACAGAAGAAAAAACTATTGACGCCGAAACTTTTGGAAATTTAATGTGCGACTGCATTAACCAATTTATGGATGATATGCATCCCGAAATTAAACGCATGATGAGAAATATCGAAGTGATAGGTGAAGAAGAAGCACAAGAACGATTTGTAACCTATATTGAAGAACATCCAGAAGAAACAGCAAAGATTTTAAGTGACGGAGAAAAACTTCAAAAGTTTGAACAATCCATGTCAAAACTACCAGGTTGTCAAACTTTAATTGAAATTTCTAATGATAAGTCTTTTAAAGAAAATAAAGACTTAGAAAAAGAAATAGAAGATTATCTAGAAAACAAGTCTAAATGCGTCTATGCCTACATCTTTTATCAAATAGGTACAGAAAAAAAGTAAAGTATTTTTCTTTAAATACAAACATTAAATAATTAGAACATTAAATCATTATTAAGATGTACCTTTGTCGTTAATTTAAAGAGGTAACCTAAGAAGAATAGTGTTTATCTCACAAACATTATTTATGTCATTTCAATCTTTAGGTTTATCTCAACCTTTACTAAAAGCAATTAGTAAAAAAGGATATACTACACCAAGTCCAATACAATCAAAAGCAATACCGCCAATTTTACAAGGTGATGATGTATTGGCTTCAGCACAAACAGGAACAGGTAAAACAGCAGGATTTACATTGCCGTTATTGCATATTCTGTCAGAAAATCCTAAACAGAAATTTAGACCAATTCGTGCATTAATTTTAACTCCAACCAGAGAACTTGCAGCTCAAGTCTATACTAATGTAAAAGAGTATAGCGAGTTTTTAAACCTACGCAGCGCCGTTATTTTTGGAGGTGTTAACCAAAAACCACAAATAGCAACTATTAGAAAAGGTGTAGACGTTTTGGTCGCAACACCAGGACGATTATTAGATTTAATTAATCAAAATGAATTGTCTATAAAACGTGTAGAAATTTTTGTTTTAGATGAAGCAGATCGCATGTTAGACATGGGATTTTTAAGAGATATTGAGCGTGTCATGAAATTTATGCCCGATAAACGTCAAAATTTGATGTTTTCGGCAACTTTTTCAAAAGATATAAAAAAATTAGCGCATAGTATTTTAAATCATCCAGTACAAGTTGAAGTAACTCCAGAAAATACAACGGTTAAGACTATTTCACAAAAAGTATATCGCGTTGCAAAAGACAAAAAAACAGGCTTAATTATCAAACTGATTAAAGATGGTAATTGGAAGCAAGTTTTAGTCTTTACACGTACCAAACATGGCGCCAATAAGTTGTGTAAAAAGATGGATCAGTCTGGTATTAAAGCAGCAGCAATCCATGGTAATAAAAGTCAAGCAGCACGTACCAAAGCTTTAAAAGGATTTAAAGACGGAAGTGTAAGTGTACTTGTAGCTACAGATATTGCTGCTCGTGGTTTGGATATTCCGTTGTTACCACATGTGATAAATTTTGAAATCCCTAATATTTCTGAAGATTATGTTCATCGTATTGGTCGTACAGGAAGAGCAGGAGCAGACGGGCAAGCTATTAGCTTAGTTAGTGCAGACGAAACCACTTTTTTAAAAGATATAGAAAAATTAATTGGAGAAAAATTACCTGTTGAAATTTTAGAAGGTTTTGAGCCAGATCCTAACGCATCTACAGCTCCAATTAGACCAGGACAAAATAGAAGACCAAAAAGCAATAAATCTAATAAGCCTAAAGGCGAAAGAAAAAATACAGCTTCAAACTCTGGACGCAGAAATAGAAACCGTAATAAAAGTCGAAATTCTAACAGAAGAAAGATTAATTAAATGACACTAGCTTTAAAAGATAAAATTATTGAGATTTGTAATCATAAAATAGCAACAAAAGGTGAAAATGTAGGTATTTCATTTTATGCGTTTTTTAAAAATAAAAATGATAATCCTGAATTATTGATGGAAGCTGCTACTTGGTGGATTAAGACTCACAAACTAGATCATTTTGAAAAAGCTGTTAAAATAAAAAGTTTAGTAGAAAACATCTAATGGAACACCAACCTAATAATCCATTACACAGTATAAAATTAGAAAAAATTGTAACCGATTTACAAGCGCATTACGGTTGGGAATACATGGGGCATGTCATTAAAATTAATTGCTTTATAAGTAACCCTTCAGTAAAATCTAGCTTAAAGTTTTTGCGTCGTACACCATGGGCAAGAGCAAAAGTAGAGGCAATGTATTTAAATTATTTGAAGAAAAATAAAGCAAAGTAAAAATTGCTTTACCTTATATAAATACAGGATTTTTTATTCTATTAGTAGTAAAGATATCAATTAATTAAAATAGTCAAAGTTTATAATCGTGTGCTATTAGTTAAAATTTTATCTAGTTTTTTATTTTTTTTATCTAAATAACGACGTAGTACACCACCTTTAACATTGTTTACATCAAATTCTATTATAAAGGCATCTTCATCAATATTTGATACTATACGGTACATCTTTTTTATATCTATACGGTTAATAATGGTGTGTATTATATCAAAATCTTCAACTTTACCTTTACTTCCAAATCCTTTTTGACCTTTATAAATGGTCATTCCGGCACCTAGCTCATTAATAATAGCAACTTTGATTTTTTCATAATGCGGGGATACAATAGTAATACCAATAAAATCTTCAAAACCTTCAATAACCAAGTCAGTTACCTTTGCGGTTACAATATAGGTTAGAATAGAGTACATAGCAATTTCTTTAGAAATAACAAAAGCCGTAATAGAAAATAAGATAACGTTAAAAATAAGAATGACTTTTCCTATACTAATGCCAAATCTATCATTAATAAATATGCCTAAAATCTCTGAGCCATCAAGCACAGAACCGTTTCTGATAGCAATACCTATACCTGCACCAAGGAACAGACCTCCAAATATGGAAATTAAAAATTTATCTTCTGTTATAATTTCGAAGTTTTCAAAATGAATAAAAAGAGCTAATCCAATAATACTCATAATAGATTTTAGAATAATCCTTTTAGACACAGTAAAATAGCCCATAATTAAAAACGGAATACTAAATAAAATTAATAGTATAGAAATATTAACATTTATTAATCGACTAATTAATAAAGCTATTCCAGTAACGCCTCCATCCATAAATCCATTTGGTAATAAAAATGCTTTAAGCCCAATACTAGCAAGGACAATACCTAAAATAATTTGAAAATATTCTGAAAAGATTTTAAAAATTTTAGAGGTTTTATTAGTCATAATTTTAATAGTTTAATTGCCTTAAGCCTTCATAAATAACTATGCTAACAGCATTTGCAATATTTAAACTTCGTATATGTTTACTTTGTTGTGGTATTTTATATACATTGTTTTGATTAGCTTCTATTAATGACTTAGGTAAGCCAACAGACTCTTTTCCGAAGACCAAAAACAAATCCTCTTCAAATGGGATATCCCAATGGGTTTTCTTTCCGTGTGCAGATAAAAAAGCCATGTTTTTGTTTTTGTTTTTAGAGAAAAAATCATCTATGTTATCATAATAAATAACATCTAAGTGCTGCCAATAATCTAAACCAGCACGTTTTAAACGTTTGTCTGTAAGTTCAAAACCAAAGGGTTTGACCAAGTGTAATTTACTACCAGATCCTAACGCTAATCTACCAATGTTTCCTGTGTTATTTGGTATTTCAGGTTCTATTAAAACAATATTAAGCGACATTCTTTTTATTGATTTTTAAGATGAAAATTCTAATTAAAAGTACCCAAGGAAATCCATGTAAAACAACATCAAACCAATCCACAGGTTGCATGCCTTTTGCACCACCAGCAATCCATTTTAGTTTTCCCCAAAGATGAGGCTCAGGAAAAAAAGGAGCTAAACCAAGCGTTAAGCAGAGTAGTATTATTAAACGAAAATCATTAAGTAATTTCATAAAAAAAAAGCCTATTCTATCTTTTAAGAATAGGCTTTAAATATAAATATTTACAGATTAACTGTTTGTTTTATTTTGCTGATTTTTGATTGTTTTTTCATCAATATCAAAATCGTTTGTTTCCAACTTTGTGTTTCCTGTCGGATTAGTTGGATTGGTTTGTTCTTTTGTTCGTTTTAATTTTCTGTCGGCTATAATTCCCATAATTTTTCTTTTTTTTGTTCAATTATAATTTAAGAAAAACAATGAGAAATTTTCATAAATCGTTGTTAAACAATTCTTTTAAGATGTTAATAAAAAAGCCTGCATAACTTATGCAGGCTTTTTTTAATAAAATGTTTAAATTTTATTCTACTGGTTTACCTATTTCGTTAATTTCTTCGTTTGTAGGGTTTTTTGGGTCAGGTCCGTATTGGTTTGCACCTTTGTTCCCATCAGTAGCTAGAAGGACTAAAAGCCAAATTCCTCCAATAAAAGGGATAAAAGCTATAAGAATCATCCAACCACTTTTGCCAATATCATGAAGTCTTCGAATTGCTACAGCAAGTCCAGGAATAAAAACAGCAAGTCCATATATTCCATAAATTGGACCATATCCAATACCTTCAAAAGCTAAACCTAGGATGTTGTCTAAAACCATTGCTGCAATTGCAAAAATTATATTGAATAAAACAAACATCCAATACTCTTTACGTCTTGCTCTTCCTTCAAAATTTGCGTAATTATCTCTTACGACTTTTAAATACCATTCCATAATGAAATATTTTAATTGGTTAGTGATTAATATAAACCAAATATAAATTTTAATTTTTAATAGATTTGATGAATTCTTCTATTTTATTAACATTGTTTTTTGATAAGTGCTTTATAAATGCACTTCCAATAATAGCGCCTTTAGCATAAGTTGTGGCTTGAGTAAAAGTATCGTTGTTATTAATTCCGAAACCAACGATTTGCGGATTGTTAAGTTGCATATCTGCAATGCGCTTAAAATAATTGGTTTGCGTATCACCAAAACCTTTACTGCTTCCTGTAACACTCGCGCTACTAACCATATAAATAAATCCGTTTGAAATAGAATCTATAAATTTAATACGCTCTTTTGAGGTTTGAGGTGTAATTAAAAATACATTTATTAATCCGTACTTTTCAAAAGTACTTTTGTATTGTTCGTTATACACATCTACTGGCAAATCAGGAATTATTAATCCATCTATACCAATTTCTTGACATTTTTTACAAAAAGCCTCAACACCATATTGCAACATCGGATTAAAATATCCCATAATAATTAATGGAATAGAAACGGTTTTTCTTACATCTTTTAATTGCTTAAAAAGCACTTCTGTAGTCATTCCGTTTTTTAAAGCTTCTGTAGAGCTTGCTTGTATGGTTGGTCCATCTGCTAAAGGATCGCTAAAAGGTAAACCTATTTCGATCATATCTACACCACTTTCTTCTAAGTTTTGAATGATGGTTGTAGTATCATCTAAATTAGGATAACCGGCTGTAAAATATATAGATAAAAGCTTTTTGTCTTCGTTTAGTTTTTGGTTTATTTTGTTCATTTTTCGTCACCCTGAACTTGTTTCAGGGTCGCATTTTTAAATTATTAAAGTTTTTAAAGTTGGGTTAGACTTTTTAATTAGATTTAATTTCCAGTCTTTATGCCAATTTTTTAATTGTTTTTCTCTTGCAATAGCTTGGTTGATGTCAGTAAATTTTTCAAAATATATTAAATCTTTAAGATTGTATTTTCTTGTGAATTCAGAACCTATTCCATTTTGATGTTCAACTATTCTTTTGTGTAAATCATTAGTAACACCAATATAAAATGTTGTTCTGTATTTATTGGTCATTATATATGTGTAACTTGATTTCATAATTTGTGAGATGCTGAAACAAGTTCAGCATGACGTTATAATTTAAAATGTTTAATATAAGTCTCTAAATCCTTATCGCCACGACCAGATAAACTAACCACAACAATATCATCAGGTTTAAATGTTTTTTGATCGAATACACCTAATGCGTGAGATGTTTCTATTGCAGGAATAATACCTTCTAATTGGCACAATTCTAAACCAGCTTGCATAGCTTGATTGTCTGTAATTGAAATAAATTCAGCGCGACTAGTTTTATATAAATGCGCATGCATTGGTCCAACACCAGGATAATCTAAACCTGCCGAAATTGAATATGGCTCAGTAATTTGTCCATCTTTAGTCTGCATTAATAAGGTTTTACTACCGTGAATGATGCCTTCCTTTCCTAACATAGAAGTAGCAGCACTTTCACCAGAGTCTACGCCTAAGCCAGCAGCCTCTACAGCTATAAGTTTTACATTTTCATCATTTAAATAATGATAGTATGCACCTGCAGCATTACTACCTCCACCAACACAAGCAATAACATAATCTGGGTTTTCTGTACCTTCTTTTTCTTTAAGCTGAAATTTAATTTCTTCTGAAACTATCGCTTGAAACTTAGCTACCATATCAGGATACGGATGAGGTCCAACAACACTACCAATAATATAATGTGTGTCTACAGGATTATTTATCCAATCTCTAATAGCTTCGTTTGTGGCATCTTTTAGAGTTTTACTACCAGATGTTGCTGGTATAACAGTAGCGCCAAGCATTTTCATACGTGCTACGTTTGGAGCTTGTCTAGCAATGTCAACTTCACCCATATAAACAATACACTCTATGCCCATTAGTGCACAAACGGTAGCTGTTGCAACACCGTGTTGTCCAGCTCCAGTTTCGGCAATAATGCGTTTTTTACCTAAACGTTTTGCCATTAAAATTTGACCTATAGTATTGTTTATTTTATGTGCGCCAGTATGGTTTAAATCTTCGCGTTTTAAATATATTTTAGTACTGTATTTTTCTGAAAGGCGTTTAGCAAAATACAATGGTGAAGGACGACCAACATAGTCTTTTAACAATTGGTCAAATTCTGCTTTAAAAGAAGGTTCTGCCATTATTTTTAGATAGTTTTGACGTAATTCTTCTACGTTTGGATAGAGCATTTCTGGTATAAATGCACCTCCAAATTCTCCGTAATACCCTTTTTTGTTGATGTTGTAAGTTTTTTTCATAAAACTTTGTCATTTCGACATGAGCAAAGCGATTGAGAAATCTCATTATGAGATGTCTCGACTGCGCTCGACATGACTTGTTAATTCTTTAAATGTTTTTAATTCTTCTATATTTTTTAATCCAGGTTTAATTTCAAATTTACTGTTGATGTCTATTGCGTAACAATATTTGGATTCTGGTTGGTTTAAGAATGATTTTATACTTTTTACCTCATTTAACCCGATGCCACCACTTAAAAAATAAGGTTTTGTTGATGGGTAATGCTTTAAAATTTCCCAATTGAATGTATACCCATTTCCGCCAGGTAATTTTCCTTTAGTATCGAATAGAAAATAGTCGCAGACGTTTTCAAAAGGTTGTAAAACTGAAAAATCAAAATGGTCTTTTATTGAAAATACTTTGATGATTTCTACAGGATGAGATGCTGAATCAAGTTCAGCATGACGCAACTCGTTACAAAACTTTGGAGGTTCTTGTCCGTGTAATTGAATAACATCTAATTGGTGTGTTTCAATTTTATTCAAAATAAATTCTAAAGAAGCGTCTACAAATACACCAACTTTTTTTATTGCTTTGGGTAATTCAGGAATAATTTCATTAAAAAAACGACTTGATTTTTCGTAGAATATAAAACCCAAGTAATCAGGTTGCAAAGCAGCAACTTGAGTTATGTTGTCTTGGTATTTCATTCCGCAAACTTTTAGTTTCATTTTTCTAAGTTTTGAATAAACTGAGTAGCACTTTGACCTGGATTATCAGTTTTCATAAAATTTTCACCTATTAAAAAACCTTTGTAGCCAAATTGTTTTAATTCCTTAATGGCATCAACCGAGCTTATTCCGCTTTCAGATACTTTTACAAAGTCATTAGGTATAATTTCACTTAACGTTTTACTGGTTTGAAGAGAGACATCA
Source organism: Mesoflavibacter sp. CH_XMU1404-2 (assembly GCF_037029465.1). Taxonomy (NCBI): domain Bacteria; kingdom Pseudomonadati; phylum Bacteroidota; class Flavobacteriia; order Flavobacteriales; family Flavobacteriaceae; genus Mesoflavibacter; species Mesoflavibacter sp. CH_XMU1404-2. The sequence continues at coordinate 66,489 of NZ_JAYMEM010000030.1, forward strand.
AAAGTTTTTAAATTTCGGTTATTAATGCCTAACATATCAATGCTTGGCATGATAGATTTATGTAATTCTTCTTCATTATGTACTTCTAACAAAACATCTAATTGAAGTTGTTTTGCTAATTCAGAATACAGCTTGATTTCTTTTTGTGAAAGAATAGCTGCAATTAGTAAAATAACATCTGAGCCATGTGCTTTTGCTTCGATAATTTGATACTCGTCAATAATAAATTCTTTTCTCAATAATGGAATATTGCAGCTTGCTCTTGCAATTAATAAATCGTCTAAACTTCCGCCAAAATATTTACCGTCCGTTAATACAGACATTCCGCAAACACCAGCGTTTTCATAACCTTTTGCAACATCTTGTACATTCAGATTTTGATTGATGATTGCTTTTGATGGCGAGCGACGTTTATGTTCTGCAATAATACCTGAAGCGCTATTTTTTAATCGCTCTGTTAATGAAATGGTTTGTCTTTCAAATAGAATGGATTGTTCTAATTGATTGATAGGAATTAGTGATTTTTTTAAATCGACTTCTTTACGTTTGTCTGCTGTTATTTTATCTAAAATGTTCATTATTTATCTTATTTATTCATTTTGCCTTGATGCAAAACGAACCAAAAAATCATATCAAAATTAGGAGTTACTCACGAATACTAATTTAAATTTTTGTGTTCGTGAATGCTTTGCATTAGCTAAAGCATCATTCACTTTCGGAATTTCGTGCTTAAAGCTACGCTTTGCATCTGCATTCCTTCATTCATTATTTCTGAATTTTGACGATTTCGACTATGTCGAAATTTAGGACTTGACTTTTTATAATGTTATTTTCTATTTCAATATATATTACCTTTTTTACTAACAACTAACAACTAACAACTAACAACTAACAACTAACAACTTAACTCAATTAACTTTTCTAAGCTTCGTTTTGCTGCTCCTGTACCTAAACTTTCTTTAGCCATAATAAAACCTTCTTGATGCGAAATTTGTTTCACAGTAGCAATAGCCAAACCAGCATTAGCACAAACGACGTCGTTTTGTGCTTTGGTGCCTTTTCCTGAAATTACTTTTTTGAAAATTTTTGCAGCATCTTCAACAGTATCTCCACCAAAAATATCTGACGCTTCTATTTGATTAATATCTAAATCTGATGGATTTAAAAAGACTTCAGATTGATTAGTGATTATTTTTGTTGGTCCTGTTAAAGAAATTTCATCATAACCATCAATTGCATGGACGATACTGTAGTTTTTGTCGGTTTGTTGATATAAATAGCCATACAAGCGTTGTAATTCTAAACTAAAAACACCTACCATTTGGTTTTTTGGGAATGCAGGATTTACCATTGGTCCCAACATATTAAAAAAGGTTTTTACGCCTAATGCTTTACGGATAGGTCCAACATTTTTCATCGCTGGATGAAACAATGGAGCGTGCATCATACAAATTCCTGCTTCACCAACACAACGTTTTAAAGTCTCATTATCATTGGTGAATTTAACTCCTAAAGCTTCTAAAACATTAGATGATCCGGATGCGGAAGATACACCGTAATTACCGTGTTTTGCTACTTTTACGCCAGCACCTGCAGTTACAAAAGAAGCTAATGTTGATATGTTAAATGTGTTTTTGCCATCTCCACCTGTACCACATAAATCAATGGTATTAAAATCTGATAAATCTACTGGAATACATAATTCTAGAAGTGCATCACGGAAACCTTGTAATTCTTCTAAAGTGATACTTCGCATCATGTAAACGGTTAAAAAAGATGCTATTTGACTTTGGTTATATAATCCTTCGGAAATGTTTACCAATACTTGTTTAGCTTCTTCGGTTGTGATGCTTTCGTGGTTTATTAATCGGTTTAATATGTGTTTCATTTTTATTACCTAATTGTCATACTGAGCTTGTCGAAGTATTTTTTTTGAGATTCTTCACTTCGTTCTGAATGACATTAACTTTTATGTTATATTTTTTAATTCAATATTTATTACTTTTTTGCTAACTGCTAACTAACTTTTCAACCAATTTTCTAAAATTTTCTTTCCGTAAGGAGTTAATACACTTTCAGGATGATATTGTACACCTTTTACATCATAAATTTTATGACGAAGGGACATGATTTGTCCGTTTTCATCAAAAGATGTTGCTTCTAAGCTTTCAGGTAAATTGCTATCTACAACCCAAGAGTGATATCTACCAACTTCAATATTTTTTTCTAGACCTTCAAAAATTTTCTCGTCATCTACTGTAATGGTTACGTTTGTTGCTACACCGTGATATACATCATTTAGATTTATTAGTTTGCCACCAAAAACTTCTCCAATAGCTTGTTGACCCAAGCAAACGCCTAAAATACTTTTAGTTGGAGCATAGGTTTTTATTATGGCTTTTAACAAACCTGCTTCATCAGGTATGCCTGGTCCAGGAGAGAGTAAAATTTTATCAAAATCTTTGACTTCTTCTAGCGTAAGTTTGTCATTTCGTTTTACTGTTACATCACAATTTAAGTCTTCTAAATAGTGAACTAGATTGTAAGTGAAACTGTCGTAATTATCTATAACTAATACTTTTTTCATTTTTTGTTTTTTTACTAAAGTTCATTTTGTCTTGATACACTACTGAAATTAAAACGCAGTTTTAATTGAAAGTACTTTGCGGAGCAAAACCAAAAAATCATATCAAAATTAGGAAATTGCTAAAGCATCATTCACTTTCGGAATTTCGTGCTTAAAGCTACGCTTTGCATCTACATTCCTTCGTTCATTATTTCTGAATTTTGACGATTTCGACTATGTCGAAACTTAGGACTTGACTTTTTATAATGTTATTTTTCTGTTTTCAATATTTATTACTTTTTTCTACTAACTACTAACATATCTCTTCTGCTAAATCAATAGCTTTTGTTAATGCACCTAATTTGTTGTAAACTTCTTGTAACTCATTTTCTGGATTGGATTTAGAAACTAATCCAGCACCAGCTTGCCAATGTAATTTATGATTTTTACTCATAAATGTTCTTATCATGATAGCGTGATTATAGTTTCCTTTAAAATCCATAAAACCAATAGCGCCACCATAAAATGTACGACTTGTTTTTTCGTATTTTTCTATCAGTTGCATGGCTTTATGTTTTGGTGCGCCACTTAATGTGCCTGCGGGAAATGTGTCTGCAACCACTTGCATAGTAGCTGTGTCTTTATGCACTTTACCTGTAACTTTACTTACTAAATGAATAACATGAGAAAAGAATTGCGCTTCTCTATAAGTTTCAACTTTTACTTCGCTTCCGTGTCTGCTTAAATCGTTTCTTGCAAGATCAACTAGCATGACGTGTTCTGCATTTTCCTTGGCGTCTTCGGCTAATTTTTTGGCAAGTTTTTGATCTTCTTCATCGTTACCGGTTCTTTTAAATGTTCCAGCAATTGGATGTATTTCGGCTTGACCGTTATTAACAACAAGTTGTGCTTCCGGTGAGCTTCCGAAGATTTTAAAATTTCCGTAGTCAAAATAAAACAGGTAAGGTGATGGATTAATACTTCTTAAGGCACGATAGACATTAAACTCGTCACCTTTAAAGCCTTGCGAGAATTTTTTTGATAATACTAACTGAAAAACATCACCTCTTGCACAATGTTTCTTTGCTAGTTCTACGTGGTCTTTATATTCTTCATCTGTTAAATTTGAAGTGATTTCAGAGTCGGTTTTAAAACTGTAAGTTGCATAGTTTTTAGAGCTTATTAGTTGATAAACTTCATCTATGTTATTTTCGGTTTCAAAACAATGTGCAAAAATATAGGCTTCATTTTTAAAGTGATTGATGGCAATAATATTTTGATAAACCGCGTAATATACATCTGGTATATCTAAAGAATTTGGTTTTTTGCTAATCGTAATATCTTCAAAATGTTTAACAGCATCGTAAGCTGTGTAACCAAAAATTCCGTTGTTTATAAATTTAAAATCGGTATCAGAATTCACCTTAAAACGTTTAGTAAACTTATGAATCATCTGCGTTACATTTTTAACCTTATTAATCATCGTACTTCCGTCAGGAAACGTTTGTGTAATTGCTTTTTCGTCTACTTTAATTGAAGCAATTGGGTTAAAACAGATGTAAGAAAAACTGTTGTCGTTAGCATGATAATCGCTACTTTCTAGCAAGATACTATTTGGGTATTTATCACGAATTTTTAAGTAGATACTTACAGGTGTAATGGTATCTGCCAATATTTTTTTGTAATGTGTGTAAAGACTAAATGTTTTCATAAGTTTTTATAAACAAAAAAGGCTTGTCGTGAATGACAAGCCTTTTTTAAATATTTTAAATTAAATATACTAAGGGTTTACTTCACGAAGATTGAAATCTTGAAGTTCCACCACCAAGTATGATTTAAAATTGTGTTCATTTGTTTGTTTTGAAGTGTAAATATAGAAATCAAATTTTATTTCGCAAACACAAATAGCATTTAATTATTTGTTAAAAGTTTAAACTAACCCATAATCGATTATTAATTTTAGACGAAATTATAAGTCAAATGAAAAACATACTACCTATACTTTTTGTACTGTTAATACTTTCATGTAAAGAAGAAAAAAAAGAAATAACCTTTACAGAAATTGATTACAGTGGACTAGAAAAAGTCATTAACAGAACAGATGAAAATAAAACCTACGTGGTTAACTTTTGGGCAACTTGGTGTGTACCATGTGTTAAAGAATTGCCTTATTTTGAAAAGCTAAACGAAGAGTATAAAGATAAAAATGTTGAAGTTGTTTTGGTAAGTTTAGATTTTCCGAAACACTTTGATACGAAGTTAAAAACCTTTATTAACGAAAAGCAATTGCAGTCAGAATTATTCGCTTTAAATGATATGGATTCTAACTATTGGATACCACAAGTAAACAAAGATTGGTCTGGTGCTATACCAGCTACACTAATATTTAATTCAGACAAAAGAGAGTTTTATGAACAACCTTTTGAATATGAAGAATTAGAAAAAACAGTAAACAAATTTTTAAAATAACTCTCATGAAAACAACACAAAAATTACTGTTTTTATTTGTGCTAGCGCTATCTGTTAGTGCCTTTACAATTAAGCCAAACGATGGATACAAAGTCGGAGACATCGCAACAGATTTTAGATTAGAAAACATAGACGGAAAAATGGTGTCTTTATCAGATTTTGAAGACGCAAAAGGATTTATAGTAACATTTACTTGTAACACATGTCCTTATGCTGTGGCTTATGAAGATAGAGTAGAAGCACTAAATAAAAAATACGCAAGTAAAGGTTATCCTGTTATTGCAATTATGCCAAATAATACAGAAATAAAGCCTGGTGATAATATGGAGGCAATGCAAAAAAGAGCTAAAGAAAAAGGGTTTACATTTCCGTATTTAATTGATGCAGAACAAGAAATTTATCCACAATACGGCGCAACAAAAACACCTCATGTTTATGTGTTACAAAAAACACAAAAAGGAAATGAGGTTAAATATATTGGAGCAATAGATGATAACTTTCAAGATGCAAATGCGGTAAAAACTAAATATGTTGAAGATGCTGTTGATGCCTTATTAAAAGGAAATGAAATAAAAGTGAAAGAAACTAAAGCAATAGGTTGTACGATTAAAGCCTAAAAAACTTTTTCCTAAAAAAACTAAAAACCCGAAATGTAACATTCCGGGTTTTTTTACGTCTATATCACGAAGAAATCTTAATTTTGATAAAAAATTATATTAAAAATGGCAAATTTATCTCAAACCGAGTGGACAGAACAGCTTAATGCAGATGATAATGCAGTAATATTAGACGTTAGAACAGAAGCAGAAGTAGCAGAAAAGAAAATACCAAATTCAATAAATATTGATATTTATAAAGGGCAAGGTTTTGTATATCAAGTAGAAGAGCTTGATAAATCAAAAAACTACTATGTATATTGTAGATCTGGTGCACGTAGCGCTCAGGCATGTAATATAATGAATCAACTAGGTTTTGATAACACTTACAACCTTTTAGGAGGAATTTTAGAGTGGACAGGAGACGTAGAATAAAAATTATATTACAATGAAAAAACATATAGTTTTATTCCTTTTACTATTAACTACTATTGTAAGTTGTAAAACAGATGCAACTGAAGAAATAAAAGTTGTATCTCAAGAAGAAATGCAAACTTACATTAATATGGAAGATGTGCAGCTAATAGACGTAAGAACACCAGAAGAATACGGTGCAGGACATATAGCAGCAGCACAAAACATTAACTTTTTATCACCAACTTTTGAAAAAGACATTCAGAAGCTAGATAAAAATAAACCTGTGTTAGTTTATTGTCAAATGGGAGGAAGAAGTGCCAAATGTGCCGAAAAGATGAAAGCTCTAGGCTTCACAAAAATATTAGACTATAAAGGCGGTTATTCTAAATGGAAAAGTTTAGAATTGCCTATAGAAAAATAAAAAAAATCCCAATCATTTGATTGGGATTTTTGTTTCATTTTATTTATCACTTGTTACATAAAAGGCATGTATCACACCAGGTAACCAAAAGATAACGCATAAAATTAAATTTATAAAAAAGTCTTTGCCAAATCCTTTATTTAAAAGAACTGATAATGGTGGTATAAAAAGATTTAAGATAATGGTTAAAATGCTCATAATTTTAGTTTTTGGTTATATCTAAAGTTACTACATATAACATGCTTAAGTCTTAATAAAACCAAAATTATGATAAGTTTAAACAAAGCTGTTAAAGGTTGTTAAAAGATAAAGACTAACCCTTTTTAACCTAAATTTTAAATTAATAGTCTTATCTAAACTTCTGTTAATTAAATCAATATTTGTTAAAATTTCGTAACTTCGCATAACGTATGAAAAAAGTTTTCCATAAAATAGTATCATTAGCTATGGCATTTGTAGTGTTATTTTCTACAATGTCATTTATGGTTAACATGCATTATTGTGGAGATACTTTAGTAGAAACAGCATTTTTTCAAAAAGCAAAAGGTTGTGGTGTGGAAATGGAAAAACCTTCAACCAAAAGCTGTTCAATTACAAAAAAAAGTTGTTGTGATGATAAGCAATTATCAGTAGAAGGACAAGACGAGTTACAATTAACTGTTGATAAAATTTCTTTTGAGCAACAGGTATTTATCGCTTCGTTTGTTTATACATATATCAACCTTTTTGAAAATATTGATAAAAATGTTTCTTCTTTTGAAGCATACAAACCACCGCTCGTCGTCAGGCAAATCTTCAAGATTGACGAGACTTATTTAATTTGATTTTTAAACTTTTAGAGGTTGTTATCCTATGGCTTTGCTATGCGGATAATTTACTGTATTCGGTATTGTTCTAATACCAATGTCTAACTGTTTAATTATCAAAATCAATGCTAAACAAAAGCATCAAATTTTTAATAGAAAATAAACTCGTAGCAGTATTGTTACTTGTTCTTTTTGTAGGTTGGGGAACTGTAAATGAACCTTTTAATTGGGATACAGGTTTTTTACCAAGCAATCCTGTAGCTGTAGATGCCATACCAGATATAGGGGAAAATCAACAAATTGTTTTTACCAAATGGGACGGTCGTTCGCCTCAAGATATTGAAGACCAAATTACTTACCCATTAACCACATCATTATTAGGTATACCAGGCGTAAAAACCATCCGCAGTTCTTCAATGTTTGGTTTTTCAAGCATCTATATCATTTTTGAAGAAGATGTTGAATTTTACTGGAGTAGAAGTCGTATTCTCGAAAAACTCAATTCCTTGCCAAATGGATTGTTGCCAGAAGGCGTAAATCCTGTATTGGGTCCAGATGCTACAGGCTTAGGTCAAATATTTTGGTACACACTTGAAGGTCGTGACGAAAACGGAAACGTTACTGGAGGATGGGATTTACACGAATTACGTAGCATTCAAGATTACTATGTAAAATATGCCTTATCCTCAGCAAGTGGTGTTTCTGAAGTCTCATCCATAGGTGGATATGTTCAGGAATATCAAGTGGATGTCAACCCAGAACTGATGCGTCAATATAATATTGGTTTGAACCAAATTGTGAAAGCAGTTAAAGAAAGCAATAAAGATATTGGGGCGCAGACCTTAGAAATTAATCAAGCCGAATATCTTGTGCGTGGTTTAGGTTATGTGAAATCGATAGAAGATATCGAGAATGCAGTAGTAACTTCTGAAGATTACACGTCTATCAAAATAAAAGATGTAGCTAAAGTATCTTTAGGTCCAGCAACAAGACGTGGAATATTAGACAAAGAAGGAGCAGAAGTGGTTGGTGGTGTTGTGGTAGCTCGTTATGGTGCTAACCCAATGGAAGTGATTAACAATGTAAAAGCTAAAATAAACGAATTAAGCGCTGGTTTACCAACAAAAACATTATCGGATGGTAGAACATCACAAGTCACCATCGTGCCATTTTACGATCGTACGGAACTTATTCAAGAAACGTTAGGCACACTAAATGAAGCCTTAACTTTAGAAATTCTTATTACCATTTTGGTCATTGTCATTATGGTATTTAACCTTCGTGCTTCTGTATTGATTTCAGGTTTATTACCTGTTGCGGTATTAATGGTTTTTATTGCGATGAAGCTCTTTAATGTCGATGCTAATATTGTAGCATTATCCGGAATAGCTATTGCTATCGGAACTATGGTAGATGTTGGTGTCATTCTCTCAGAAAACATCATCAGGCATTTAGATGAAAACGAAAACAACCAACCTATAAACACAATCGTTTACAACGCTACAGCCGAAGTTTCTGGCGCAATCGTAACAGCAGTAATGACAACAATTATCAGTTTTATTCCTGTGTTTACCATGATTGGTGCTGAAGGAAAATTATTCCGTCCATTGGCGTTTACCAAAACCTTTGCATTAACAGCTTCCATTATCGTTGCGTTGTTTTTGATTCCGCCGTTTACAGCCTTTTTATTCAGAAAAAAAAGCATTCAAAAACATTTTAAATATGTTTTAAATAGTGTCTTAATAGTATTAGGAATAGCTGCGATATTTTATGGGTATTGGTTAGGAATCATACTCATCGCTTTTGGTGTAATTGCTTTACTAAATCTTCAAAATAAGATTTCAGATAAACAAGCTAACCTTGTTAAAATCATCATTTCAGCTTCAGCTATAGTATTCTTGTTAGCCGAATATTGGCGACCTTTAGGTGTTACAGAAAGCTTCTTTTTAAACCTCATTTTTGTAGCTATTGTTTGCTTTGGTTTATTAGGTGTATTCTCATTATTTATAAAATATTACACACGCATTTTAAGATGGTGTTTAGACAATAAATTACTATTTCTGTCTATCCCATCAGCAATTGTAATAGCAGGATTTTTTATTATGAAAAACACTGGGAAAGAGTTTATGCCATCATTAAACGAAGGTTCTTTTCTATTAATGCCAACGTCGATGCCGCATTCTGGCGTAGAAGAAAATAAACGTGTTTTACAGCAATTGGATATGGCTGTAGCCAGTATTCCAGAGATAAAAACCGTTGTTGGTAAAGCGGGCAGAACAGAATCTGCTTTAGATCCTGCGCCATTATCTATGTATGAAAATATCATTCAATATAAATCAGAATATATGTTGAATGATAAAGGTGAACGTCAACGTTATAAAGTCAATGAAGAGGGATTGTTTGAATTGAAAGATGGACGTTTTATTACAAATCCAAATAACTCTGAAAATGTCAACTTTAACACATTTGAAAAGTCTCAATTGATTGAAGATAACGATGGCGAATTCTACCGCAATTGGCGACCAGAAATTCAATCACCTGACGATATTTGGAACGAAATTGTAAAAGTAACCAAGCTTCCAGGTGTGACATCAGCACCAAAACTTCAGCCTATTGAAACTCGATTAGTAATGTTGCAAACAGGTATGCGAGCGCCAATGGGGATTAAAATAAAAGGACAAGATTTAAAAGAAATTGAAGCTTTTGGAATGAAGTTAGAAACCATTTTAAAAGAAGCCAAAGGTGTAAAAGATGAGGCTGTTTTTGCAGACCGAATTGTCGGAAAACCCTATTTGTTAATCGATATTGATAGAGAAAAAATCGCACGTTACGGTGTAAGTATTGAAGAGGTACAAAACGTTTTAAAAGTCGCAGTTGGCGGTATGTCTTTAACTCAAACCGTTGAAGGTCGTGAGCGTTATGGTGTTCGTGTACGTTACCCAAGAGAGTTACGAGCAAATCCAACTGATTTAGAGCAAATTTATGTGCCTGTTGAAAAAGGCAGTCCTGTGCCTTTAAGTGAATTGGCAACCATTCGTTATGAGCAAGGTCCGCAAGTGATTAAAAGTGAAGACACCTTTTTAGTAGGCTACGTTCTATTTGATAAAATGGATGGTTATGCAGAAGTCAACGTAGTTGAAAATGCGCAGGCAATGATTCAAAGTAAAATTGATTCAGGTGAATTAATTGTGCCAAAAGGCATCAACTACCAATTCACAGGAAGTTACGAAAACCAATTACGTGCCGAAAAAACCTTGTCAGTAGTTGTGCCTTTAGCATTGGCAATCATTTTCTTAATTCTGTATTTTCAATTCCGTTCGGTTAGTACATCTTTAATGGTATTTACAGGAATAGCAGTTGCTTTTGCAGGTGGTTTTTTAATGATTTGGTTGTACGGACAATCATGGTTTTTAAACTTCAGTGTCTTTGGTGAAAATCTTCGCGATTTATTCCAAATGCACACCATTAATTTAAGTGTCGCCGTTTGGGTTGGTTTCATTGCACTATTTGGAATTGCAACCGATGATGGTGTCGTTATGGCAACTTATTTAACACAAACCTTCAATAGAAATTCACCCGAAACAAAAAAGGAAATAAGAGCCTCAATTGTAGAAGCTGGTGAAAAGCGTATCAGACCGTGTTTAATGACTACTGCAACCACCATTTTGGCATTATTACCTGTTTTAACATCAACAGGAAGAGGAAGTGATATTATGATTCCTATGGCTATACCAAGCTTCGGTGGAATGTTAATCGCTTTAATAACCCTATTTGTAGTGCCAGTTTTGTATAGCTGGAAAGCTGAAGTTCAACTTAAAAGAGCATCAAAATGAAATTTATAAAAACCATCTTTTTTCTTTTTTCTATTCTCTTTTGTCTCAAAGGAAATGCGCAACAATTAGAAACATTAATTAACGAAGCATTAGAAAACAATCCTGAAATTCAAAAATTTGAACTTCAATACAAAAGAGCTTCAGAAAAAGTAAACGAAGTCAATACTATTCCAAATACTGAATTTGGCGTTGGCTACTTTGTAAGTGAACCGGAAACAAGAACAGGTGCACAACGGTTTAAAGTGTCAGCAAAACAAATGTTACCATGGTTTGGCACCATTACTTCTCGTGAAGATTATGTAACCGCTTTGGCAGAAGCGAAATATGAAGATATTGTGATTGCTAAACGTAAATTGATGGCTTCGGTGTCGCAATCGTATTACAATCTGTATGCAAATCAAGCCACACAACAAGTAATAAGTGAGAATATCAAACTATTGGAAACCTACGAAACTATGGCGTTAACCTCTGTTGAGGTTGGTAAAGCTTCTGCAGTAGATGTATTGCGTCTTCAAATGCGACAAAACGATTTAAAGCAACTAAAAGAGGTATTGCAACAACAGTTTTTAGCAGAACAAACCAATTTAAATAACCTTTTAAATAGAGACAATAAAACGAAAATTTCAGTTGTAGATAGTTTAACTATTCCTTTGGAAGATTTTGAAATTACTTCGGAAAATTTATCGGTTCATCCTGAATTGTTGAAGTTTGACAAACTCTATCAATCCATAGAAAAATCAGAATTGCTAAATCAAAAAGAAAGCAGTCCCATGGTTGGTTTTGGATTGGATTACATCAATGTACAAGAAAGACCAAATATGAGTTTTTCAGATAATGGTAAAGATATTATCATGCCAATGCTATCGGTGTCAATTCCCATTTTTAATAAAAAATACAAGTCGGTTACCAAACAAAACGAATTGGAACAACAAGAAATCAATTATCAAAAGCAAGAACGATTAAACAGTTTGAAAACGCTGTTAGATAAAGCTATAAACGACCGAATTTCAGCAAGAATAAGCCATAAAACAGCAACAACAAACCTAAAACAAGCTAAAGATGCAGAGCAAATTCTTATTAAAAGCTACGAAACCGGAACTATAGATTTTAATGATGTTTTAGATATTCAGGAATTGCAATTAAAGTTTCAAATCAATCAAATTGAAGCGGTTAAAAAATATTACATACAAAGTACAATTATCAATTATTTAATTCAATAAAAATGACACATACATATAACATAACAGGAATGACTTGCAACGGTTGCAAGGCTTCAGTAGAAAAAAGTTTAAACGCTTTAGATGCCGTAAATGAGGTAAAAGTAAACTTAGAAAAAGGTGAAGCTGAAATAACAATGTCATCTCATGTTTCAACAGAAAAACTACAAAATGCTTTATCAGATAAATACACGATTACAGAAAAGCAAGAGAAAAATGTCTTTGCTTCATCAAATATGAGTAGTATGCCAATGGAAGAGAATAAAAGCAAGTTACAACAGTTAAAACCTTTATTGCTTATCATATTTTATATAGCTTCAGCTAGTATTTTATTACACTATAAAGATTGGGCTTGGTCGGCATTTATGCTGGACTTTATGGGCTTATTTTACATTGTGTTTAGCTTCTTTAAAATGTTAGATTTAAAAGGTTTTCCAGAATCTTTTAGTATGTACGATCCTTTAGCAAAACGTCTACCAGTTTACGGTTGGATTTACCCATTTATAGAAACAGCTTTAGGATTAATGTTTTTAATGCGTTTTGAAGTCGAAATTGCTTTAATCATTACCCTTGTCATTTTAGGCATTACAACTATTGGTGTTACAAAAACCTTATTGGATAAAAAATCAATACGTTGTGCCTGCTTAGGTACAGCGCTTAAATTACCAATGACAGAAGCTACATTTATCGAAAATGCCATTATGATTATTATGGCAATATTAATGTTAACTATTTAAAAATTAAAACTATGGAAAATTCAAATACACATTCAAAAAAAGGAAACTACAAAACATTTTTTATAATGTTAGGCTGTTCTTTTATTACAATGTACATCACAATGTATTTAAACACCTATTCGATAGATCACGTATATTTTAGCCTTACACGTTTTTATATGACCTGTTTAGGAATTTCAACTATGGCTGTAGTCATGTGGTTTTTTATGCGAAAAATGTATCAAGACAAAAAGAAAAATATAGCAATATTAATAGGAAGTTTAGTATTGTTTGTTAGTGCTTTATCTTTAGTAAGGATGCAAAAACCAATTATAGGCGATATTTTATGGATGAAAGCCATGATACCACACCATTCAATTGCTATTTTAACTAGTGAAAGAGCAGATATTAAAGATCCAGAAGTAAAACAATTGGCAGAAGATATTATTACAGCTCAAAAGAAAGAAATTGAAGAAATGAAAGCCATGATAAAACGATTAGAAAATGAAAAATAATAAAATAATCATTTATGTAGTATTGCTTTTGACTGGTGTATTGGTTGGTTGGTTGTTGTTTGGTAGTAGTTCCAATGAAGAAGCAAATCATAACCATGATGAGGCTTCGCAAACCAATCAAATGTGGACGTGCTCAATGCATCCACAAATCATGCAGTCTGAACCAGGAGATTGCCCAATTTGTGGTATGGATTTAATTCCTGCTGAAGCTGGCGCAGATGGTTTAACAGCAGACCAATTCAAATTAACACCAAATGCTATGGCGTTGGCAAACATTCAAACTACGGTAATAGATAATGGTTCAATTGAAAATGGAATCATAAAATTATCAGGAAAAATAGCCGAAAACGAGGAAGCAAACGCTGTGCAAGTCAGCTATTTTTCAGGTAGAATTGAGCGTTTAAATATCAGTTTTACAGGAGAAGAAGTGCGTAAAGGACAACTGTTAGCCGCTATTTATTCACCAGAATTATACGCAGCCCAACAAGAGTTGATTACAGCATCTTCCTTAAAGGAATCTCAACCTGCTTTATACAAAGCGGTACGAAATAAATTAAAGCTTTGGAAACTTTCTGAAAACCAAATCAATCAAATTGAAACATCAGGAAAAGTTATTGAAAATTTTCCGGTATATGCTACCGTTTCTGGAACAGTCACCGAAAAGCTTGTAGAACAAGGAGATTATATAAAACAAGGACAACCATTGCTAAAAATTGCAAACTTAAATACGGTTTGGGCAAATTTTGATGTATATGAAAATCAGATTGAACAATTCAAAAAAGGTCAAGAAGTTAAAGTGATAACTAATGCATATCCTAATAAAATATTTAAAGGAACGGTAGATTTTATAGATCCAGTTTTAAATTCCAAAACACGTACTGTAGATTTACGCGTGGTTTTAAATAATAAAGAAGCCATTTTTAAACCAGGAATGTTTGTATCTGCAGAAATTGAAAGCGATAAAATCAATTCAAATGAAGTGATAACCGTTCCATCTTCTGCGGTGCTTTGGACTGGCGAACGTTCTGTAGTCTATATCAAATCAAATCCTAACGAGCCTGTTTTTAAACTCAAAGAAGTCACTTTAGGTAATAAAATAGGCGATAACTACAAAGTGTTGGACGGATTATCCTCAGGAAACGAAATTGTGACCAACGGAACATTTACAGTAGATGCAGCAGCACAATTACAAGACAAAAAAAGTATGATGAATCAGCCAGTTGCTAAAGAAATGACTGTAAATGATGACTATTCAAAAATCACTCGATTAGAATCACCAAAAGCATTTCAACAACAATTAAAACAAGTGTATGATAACTACATAAATTTAAAAGATGCTTTGGTGGAAGATAATTCAGAACAAGCAACTAGTGATGCCAAAAAAATAATATCAAGCTTTCGTAAGATAAATATGGAATTATTAACAGGCGAGGCACACAAACAATGGATGACTTTAGAAGGTCACATTCAGTCATCTGCTAATTCTATTTCTAAATCCTCTGAAATTAAAACACAAAGAGATCATTTCAAACAATTATCTACTCAACTAATAAAGGCGGTTCAATTATTTGGTGTCAATGAAAAAGTATATGTGGAGTTTTGTCCTATGGCAGATAACAATAATGGCGCATATTGGTTGAGTAAAGAAGAGCAAATCTTAAATCCTTATTTTGGTGATACTATGCTTAAATGTGGTGAAGTAAAACAAACAATAGAATAAATAACATAAACAATAATTAAATTTTAAAACAATGAAGAAAGTAATTTTAAGTATAGCTGTAATCGTAGCTATGGGTTTAACAAGTTGTAAAGAAGAAGCTAAAAAAGTAGAAGAAACTGTTTCAACAGAAGTGTCAGAAGCATCAAAAGACATTGCAATGACAGAATTGTCTTTTGGAGTAAGAGGAAACTGTGGTATGTGTAAAGACACTATCGAGAAAGCCGCAAATGGAGTAGAAGGTGTAGCAACTGCAAATTGGGATACAGACAAAAAGAAAATAGATGTATCTTTTGATAGCTCTAAAACAGATGAAATGGCAATTCACAATGCAATCGCAGCATCAGGTTACGACACAGAAAAAGTAGCTGGAGATGAAGAAGTTTACAAAAACCTACCAGGATGTTGCCATTATGATCACGACATGGCAATGAATCAATCAGGAGATGGTGAAAGTGAAGATCATTCTAATCACAATCATTAAAATTATCAACTTTTTTGTCACCTAAAAAAATAAAACCCTGTAAAATCAATATTTTACAGGGTTTTTTGTGGAGTCGGAGAGAATCGAACTCTCGTCCAAACAAGTAACCAAATAGCTTTCTACACGTTTAGTCTTTTCTTATTTTTTCGTCAGCAACCTGGTTAAAGACAACCTAGTTACTACTTATCTTTTTTAAGTTTCGAATTGGCATCAAAGCGCTACCAAATCTATTTTGACTTTTACGATGCCTCAAAAAGGAACGCCGTCAATCAAGGCTTTCCAGAGACATTTAGCTTGCTTACCTTGTAAGCCTAGGCGTAATCTTACTATAATTCAGATTAGGCAGCTAAAGCGTAGTTATTCTCGCCGTTTAAAAAGTTGACCTAGCGTTTTACGTGTCTCATAGTCGTTACACGACGTGCTTACCATTTAATTAATCTCGCTGTCAAAACCAGTCGACCCCAATTTTATGGCGTTACCCACTTTTGCTTTTAAAGGCAAAAGTGCGTCAGGCTTTCGGTAGTCGCAATCAGAGATGTGCTCCAACAATACCTCAATCCTTAACGCGGTCCTAAACCAAAGGTTATTGTATTACCCTATTTTAAGTAAAGGACTGCGAATTTACTAAAAATAATACATCAAAAAATATACCAACGCATATTTATAATAAACTTAAGAAAAAATGTCAGATTTGCTATAAAAATTTCATTTGCTAAAGCTTAATAATAAAGGTATTTTAGCAGGATTAAAACTTACTAAATGAAATTCGCAATAATTAAAGAACGCAAAAATCCACCAGATAGACGCGTTGTATTTTCACCAAAAGATTTAAAAACATTAAAAGATAATTTTCCAGAAGCAGAAGTGTTTGTAGAGGCTTCAGATATTAGGATATTTCCAGATAAAGCCTATTCAGATTTAGGATTTAAAGTAACAGAAGACGTATCAGAAGCAGACGTAATGTTAGGTGTAAAAGAAGTGCCTATTGAAGCTTTAATTCCTAATAAAAAATATTTTTTCTTTAGTCATACTATAAAAAAACAACCTTACAACCGTAAGTTGTTAAAAGCCATTTTAGAAAAAAATATCGAGTTATACGATCACGAAACTATCGTTAAAGAAAGCGGAGCAAGACTAATAGGTTTTGGTCGCTACGCAGGATTAGTTGGTGCTTATAATGGGTTTAGAGCTTTAGGATTACGTGACGGTTTGTTTGAATTACCAAAAGTAGAACACTTAAAAGATTTAGACGAGGTAAAAGCAGAGCTTGATAAAATAAAATTACCAAATATTAAGATTGTACTTTCCGGAACAGGTAAAGTAGCAAAAGGCGCTAAAGAAATTTTAGACCATTTAAAAATCAAAGAAGTAAGCGATGCGTTATACTTAACTACAGATTTTACAGAGCCAGTTTATTGCATGATTGATGTTATGGAATACAACAAACGTAAAGATGGTAAAGTAGGTAGTAGACCAGAATTTTATAAAGACCCAAGCGGTTACGAAAGCAATTTTATGCCTTACGCTAAGGTTACCGATTTTTTTATCGCAGGTCATTTTTACGGTGATGGCGCTCCGTATTTATTTACAAGAGAAGATGCTAAACATCCAGATTTTAAAATTAATTTGGTGGCAGATGTTTCTTGTGATATTGACGGACCAGTTGCTAGTACAATAAGACCGTCTACTATAGCAGATCCATTTTATGGTTACGATCCAATGACAGAAAAAGAAGTACCATACAATGCAAAAGGCGCAATTACCGTTATGGCTGTAGATAATTTACCATGCGAATTACCAAAAGACGCAAGTGAAGGTTTTGGAGATATGTTTTTAAAATCGGTGATACCTGCATTTTTTAATGGCGATAAAAATGGTGTTTTAAAACGTGCAAAAATGACAGAAAACGGAAAGTTAACCAAACGTTATACTTATCTACAAGATTATGTAGATGGAAAAGAATAAGTTTTAAGTAGGTGTTTGTTAAACTAATTTGTTATAATTATATAATAACACGCAACCATATAGATACTTTGTTATCTATTAAACATAATCAATAATTAAAGAATATGAAATTTTCAAAACTGCTTTATGCATGTGCATTCCTTTTTATAGTTTTTTCTTGTGAAAAGGACAATAACATTCCTATTAACCAACAACAAGAAGATGGATTGTCTGATAATCCATTCTTTGCTAATTTTGGCTCGCAAATTTCAGCAGATTTTATTGGTCGTGTTGTTGATGAAAATGACGAGCCAATTATAGGAGCAAACATCACTTTAGGTAGCGGATTTGCTATAACCGATGTTAATGGTGTTTTTACAGTAAACGATGCTTCAGTTTATGAGAAGTTTGCATACATCAAAGCTTCTAAACAAGGTTATATTTCTGGATCTAGAGCATTAGTGCCAACCGATGGTGTTAACCAAGTAAAAATAATGTTATTGGATGCAACACCAAATGCAACCATAGTTTCTAGTCAGGCTATTACTGTAGATTTACCAAATGGTACTAAAGTAGATTTTGATGGTGGTTTTGAGACTTCAACGGGTGTTACTTATCAAGGTAATGTAGATGTGGTGTTAAGACATTTAAATCCAGATGAAGAAGATATGAACCTGCAAATGCCAGGTATGTTAATAGCTAAAGATGCTGCTGACGATTTAAGAACGCTAGAAACTTACGGTATGATTGCTGTAGAACTAATTGGTGAAAATGGAGAAGATTTAAACATCACTTCTGGTACAACAGCAACTATAACTATTCCTGTACCAACCAATACAACAAATCCACCAGCAACAATTCCACTATGGTATTTTGATGAGCAAAACGGATATTGGGTAGAAGAAGGTGAGGCTACATTAATAGGTAATGAATATGTTGGAGAAGTATCGCATTTTAGTTTTTGGAATTGTGATGCACCTTTTGATGTTGTACAAACATGCATTACGTTACAAGACAGTAACGGAAATCCTTTACCAAGTTTATATACACAATTAACTTTACAAACAACTACATGGAATTCAACTTCAGGAGGATATACAAATGCTAACGGAGAAGTTTGTGGTTTAATTGCTGCTAATGAAGCGTTGACTTTAACGATTCCTAATTATGGTTGTGATGTGTTTACAACGACAGTTGGACCATTTTCTGCTGATGATACAATTACGGTTACAGTAACAAATTCAACAGAACAAATAACTACACTTACAGGAATGTTTAATGATTGTGATGGTAACCCAATTACTAACGGTTACATGCAAATAGTAAACGGTAGCAATGCGCAAATTATACCAATTACAGATGGTATGGTAAATGAGAGTATTAGTTATTGTGCTGCAGATAGCTCATATATAATTAATGTGATAGATGCTTCTGGAGGACAAGAAACCGACACGTTTACAGGAAATTTTACAGCTATAACAGATTTAGGAACAGCTTCAACTTGTATCACTTTAGGCGATTTTGATAATGATGGTGTTTATGACATAGATGAGGACATTAATGGAAACGGAAATTTATTAGATGATGATACCGACCAAGATGGTATACCAAACTATCAAGACGAAGATGATGATGGTGATGGTATAAACACTGCAGATGAAGTTTACGGTAGTAATACCAATCCTATGGATCAAGATAGCGATGGCGATGGTATACCTGATTATCTAGATCCTCAAGACGTTGCGGTTTATGGAGCAGAATGGTACTCTGAAGGCTGTGATGGTTTGACTTATGATTTAGAACAGTTTAATGATAATTACATTAATTCTGATATTACATTTTACGTAACTCAAGCAGATGCAGATAATGCAACAAATCCAGTAGCTAGTCCATATGATAATATAGATGATTTACAAATGTTGTTTGTAAGAGTGGAAAATATCATTTCAGGTCAAGTTACTACCAACGGAGTGTTCTATTTATTAGGTGCGAATGTTACTGTAGATACAGACCAAGATGGTTTATTTGATTGTGAAGAATTAACAGGTATAGATAATGGGTTATCTTCAGCTAACCCAAACGGAAACATCACAGACCCTAATAACCCAGATACCGATGGAGATGGTGTTGATGATGGTCAAGAAGCCTTAAATGGAACAGATCCAAACGATCCAGATGATAATTAAAATAAAAAAGCTTCCTAATCAGGAAGCTTTTTTATTATTATTACTTTTAAAAGCATAATAAAACACTGCTAAAAACAAAGCGAAAAGAGCAGTAAATAACCAAGCGTTATAATGTGTTTTAGGATTAAAAATTATACTTGTAATACTTTCAAAAATGGATAAGGGTTGACTTAAAACTTCCCAAGAGTTAAACCTTAAATATCTACCTAAATACACACCAAAAGCAACTAAAACAATAAGTATAGGTGTTATGTAGGTTGAGGTTGTTTTGCCAAATTTCTTCTTAAAAATAATTTCCATAGTCAATAGCGATTGATAGAAAAAATACATACCTGTAACAGCAAATGCACTTATGGTTAATACATCTAGCCAAATACGATTTGGATGACTGTATTGCAAATGAAACAAGTCGGTAATAATATATGGTGCATTGGGTAAAAACAATAGCCAAACTATGCTAATCGTGATAAGGATAACACTATTTATTTTTTGTTGAAATGATAAATAAGTACTTATGAAAAAAGGGATAAAGGCTAAAAATAAATTCCACACTAAGAATAAATAGTAATAAGAATGCGTTAATTTCATTCTAATCATTAATATAAATAGGCTAAAAACTGATAAGCCTATAAACGTTGAAAAGATTTTACTTTGGGTAAAAAGTAGTTGTTTTATGTTATTCATTGTTTAAAAGTTTTAAATCGATAAAATAAATGGTGAGAACTCCTAAAGTGTAAGCTACTAAATCCTGAACGCTAAAGCTGGTTCCAAAGACAATTCTTAAAAGTTTAATTTGATTAAGATTTAAATAATTTAGAAACTGAAAATATTGCGCAAACTCAATACAAAAAGCAATTATTAGTGTTGTAATTGCAACTTTTACAGAAGACATTTTACTAAATATTTTTATAAATAAAAACACCAAAATAGTCGCTAAAAAGTCACCAAATGTATGTCTGATAAAACCGCTTTTTAAGAATAGAGCGATACCAATTTCAGTAATTAGAATACAGATGAAAATGATGAGATAGGTTTTGTTTGCTTTCATGAGATTTCAATTGTTGGACCTAAAAACTTTGGTTGCTTGTTAATTATCACATCTATAACTGCTTTAGTTCTGGCTAAATATTCTCTCAATTTAGTACGTAATCCAAATCGTCCATTTAAGTCTTTAGCATTAAAGCCTATAGCATCTATGTTATTATTTTCTGCTAAATAAATGGCGCGCTCATTATGAAATTTTTGAGATATAATAGTCATAGATTCTAAGCCAAAAATTTTCTTTGCTCGTACAATAGAATCTAAAGTTCTAAATCCAGCATAATCCAAATAAATATCAGTTTCTGGTACACCAAGTTGTATTAAGTCTGACTTAAAAGTAGAAGGTTCGTCGTAATCTTTTCTGCTGTTGTCTCCGCTAATTAAAATTTTATCAATTTTATTGTTTTTCCAAAGTAAAAATGCGGCTTCTAATCTGTATTTATAATATAAATTTACATAACCATTAGAAGTTGTTTTTCCTGCACCTAAAATTAAACCAACCTTGTTTTTTGGTACATTTTCAATGTTATCGAAGGTTTTGTGTTCTGCTTTGTAGCTTATTAAGAAATTACATAGTAAAACTGCTAATAAAAGAATTAATCCAAGTTTAAAAAGTTGTTTTAAGCGTTTCATTTTTTAGTTGTTTTTTATTGAAAATAGATGTTTTTAAAGTTTCAAAATCTGTATTTAGTAAGCCTTTAAAATCTAAATCATAAAACCGATTTAAATTTTTTCCTAAGTGATAAGATTTTAAATAATAACGGTAATAATCAGGTAGGATTATCGAACCTAAAATAACGACTCCAAAAAGGTATAGGCTTCTTTTACCATTACCAAAACATAGATATTGTAACGCAATTTCATCTTCTTCATTACTTGTGTACCCAGTAATTACATGATAAGCATCGTGCCTTTCTGCTTTAGGAATTAAATCAAAACCATTTTGGTCTAAAAACAAGCCAAGTTTGTATCCAAAACTATATTTAGCATATAGTAAAAGTTCTTTTTTGGTTAAATTCCAAGGTGTGTTTTTCTTGAAATACTTGATGTAAATACCTTGTGTGATTTCAAAAAGAAAGGCAACTATTTTTTTCCTGTATCTTCTCATTTATTTGTTTTTAAAGTACTTTGAATTTCAAAGTAAATTGATAAAAATTTTTGATTTATGTGTTTTTAATTAATTTTTCTAAAGCTTCAATGTGTTTTTTGAATTCAGCTTGTCCTAGTTTAGTAGCGCTGTATCGTGTGTTTGGTTTGCGTTCTATAAACTGTTTTTCAATTTTAATATACTCAGCTTTTTCTAATGCTTTGGTGTGACTAGCAAGATTACCATCTGTAGCGTCTAAAAGTTCTTTTAGCGTATTAAAATCGGCATACTCGTTAACCATTAATACAGACATAATGCCAAGTCTAATACGGTGATCAAATAGTTTATTTATGTTATTAATTATACTCATTTAACTTCCAGCAAAAGGCGAATTAAAAATACCTACAGCTAATTCTGCCCAAATTAAAAACAACAAAAATACTATAATAGCAACGATTATATATTTCTTTTTAAAAGCTTTCATTTTAGCGATCATATTTAAAGTGCATTATTGAGCCATAAATAATATGCATAAATCCAAAACCAATCACCCAAAACCAAAACCCGTAGCTTGGCATTAAGGCACAAATTAAGCCTAAGATAATCTCGGTAAAGCCTAAATATCTAATATCACCAATACTATATTTTGAAGCATTTATTAATGCTAACCCGTAAAAAATAAGCATTAGAGCTGCGGTATGTCCGTAGCGTTTTTGATTTAAAATGATTAAAATATAAAGTCCACCAACGATTAATGGGATTAAAAAATTTACAACTAATCGCTTAGAGGAATTATCCCAAATTTTCTCGCCGTTTTTCTTTGCTTTTTTAGTAGTTAGAAAAATGCCAGTTCCTATGCTTAAAACGGCAACCATAATTAAAATAGCTGCACAAATTTTAAATACATTGCCATCCAAAATTAAATAACCTCTAACCGAATTTGCTACAATATAGTATGCAATCGCAGCACCAATAAGCGCATATATACCAGCTAAAATACCAGATAAACCGCTTAATGAAATAAAACGAGACGACTTATTCATTAAGTTTTTTATCTCGCTAATGTCTTTTAAATAATCTTTATCGCTCATTTTTAAAGTACTTTGAAAAACAAAGTAATGTTTTTATTTTGAATTTAACAAGTTAAAAGATTGCTAAATTTTTAAAAATTGAAATAGTTCTTCCATTTCATTTTTTTTATTAAATTTAAGTCTAACTAAAAAACAAAGATATGCTTGGGTTATTACTAATTATAGCAAACATTACTGGAGGAATTTTGCTTGGATTGTCTACATTGGATAAATGGGATGGAGAAAGTGATTTTTTTAATAAAATAGCCGGTGTTTTAGCACCTTTTCAAACTATAATTGGTGGCGCATTAGTTATAATACCTTTGTTAAGACTATTTGGTGGTCACTTTAGTTTGTATGGAATTGTAAGTATTCTTGGAGGTATTTTACTACTTACACATGTATTTGGTAAAGCGCCAGCATTTGAAAATTCATTAAGAAAATTATCAGACAAGTTAATGCCTTTTAAAGCGATTATCGGAATTGTTTTATTAGTGATTGGTATTTTAGCGATATTCTAAAATGAATCCTGCCGAACAATATATATTAAATCAGCCCGAACATTTTCGGGCTATTTTATTGCATTTACAAATTTTAGTAGAACACACTTTACCTGAAATAGAATTAAAATTTAAATATAAAATCCCATTTTACTACTTAAAAGGAAAGCCTTTTTGTTATTTCAATGCCAGTCATAAAAAGCAATTTGTAGATGTTGGTTTTGTAAAAGGACCACAAATTAAAATACACCAAGAACATCAAATTACCGAAAATCGTAAAAAAATGATGTCACTTAGATATACGTCTTTAGATGCTATAAATGATAACATTTTTATAGATGTGTTGAAAGCAGCTAGTGAATTGTATTGAAAAACAAATAGCTCTATCATCAAAGGTAATATTCATTATCATCACTTCGAGTGATTTTACGAAGAGTAGCTAAGTAAAATTGTATCGAGAAGTATAAACTTAAAGTTCTCGATACATTTTTTATTCCATTTAAAATTGCATAAAAAACACTCGAACTGACGTAGTTTTATAAACAACTATATTAGAAATATAATTAGTGATAATTTGTGTAATTGGTGTCACTAATTAAAAACTCTGCACCAACTTTCTAATCGCCACTAAATTAGTTAGTAAACCTTCTAAATTATCTAAGTGTAGCATGTTTGCACCGTCGCTTTTTGCGTTAGCTGGATCAAAATGTGTTTCGATAAATAAACCATCTACATTATTTACAACGCCAGCACGCGCAATAGTTTCGATCATATCTGGTCGTCCGCCTGTAACACCAGCACTTTGGTTAGGTTGTTGTAAAGAATGTGTAACGTCTAAAACTACAGGCGCATAGTGTTTCATTGTAGGAATACCTCTAAAATCTACAATCATATCTTGGTAACCAAACATAGTACCACGATCGGTAATCCAAGCTTTGTCACTTCCTGCATCCTTTACTTTTTGTACAGCGTGTTTCATCGCTTCAGGACTCATAAATTGTCCTTTTTTAAGGTTGACTACTTTTCCTGTTTTTGCAGCAGCAACAACCAAATCGGTTTGACGTACTAAAAACGCTGGTATTTGTAATACATCTACGTATTGTGCTGCTTTTGCAGCATCGCTAACTTCATGTATATCTGTAATGGTAGGTATATCAAATTTTTCAGACACTTTAGCAAGAATTTCTAATGCGTTTTCATCACCAATACCTGTAAAACTATC
Source organism: Mesoflavibacter sp. CH_XMU1404-2 (assembly GCF_037029465.1). Taxonomy (NCBI): domain Bacteria; kingdom Pseudomonadati; phylum Bacteroidota; class Flavobacteriia; order Flavobacteriales; family Flavobacteriaceae; genus Mesoflavibacter; species Mesoflavibacter sp. CH_XMU1404-2. The sequence continues at coordinate 91,296 of NZ_JAYMEM010000030.1, forward strand.
AATACGACTACGATTTGCTTTTTTAAAACTACCTTTAAATACGTAAGGTATATTTAGTTTATCGGTAATGCTAACTACTTTTTCGGCAATGCGGTAAGCCATGTCTTCGCCTTCAATTGCGCATGGACCGCAAAGTAAAAAGAAGTTATTACTGTCTGTATGTTTGATTTTAGGTATATCTTGAAGTGTCATTATTATAGTTTTAGATGCTACAAAGATACTATTAATGACTGAAATAAATAGGCTTTTATTTTTAGTTGAAATAAATAATCTTGGCAAACACTTGCATTAGCGATTGAAGAATTGTTGGAGCACATCTTTGATTGCGACTTCTGAAAGCGCGACCCTTTGTAACTTATTAATAATCTTTGTTTTAGTCTAAAAATAGGCGTTGTTACAAAGGGTAATGCCCAATTGAAAAATAAAGTGTTGAATATATATAATTTATACCTACCTTTGCACGCTTAAAATAAGGCACTATTTATGGCTAAGATTAAAAACATTGCAATTATTGCGCACGTAGACCACGGTAAAACAACGCTGGTTGATAAAATTATGTATCACTGTCAGTTATTTAGAGAAAACGAAAATACTGGTGATTTAATTTTGGATAATAACGATTTAGAGCGTGAACGTGGAATTACGATTACTTCTAAAAACGTATCGGTTACTTATAAAGACACTAAAATTAATATTATTGATACACCAGGTCACGCCGATTTTGGTGGAGAAGTAGAACGTGTTTTAAACATGGCAGATGGTGTACTTTTATTAGTTGATGCTTTTGAAGGACCAATGCCACAAACGCGTTTTGTACTTCAAAAAGCTATTGATTTAGGGTTAAAACCTTGCGTAGTTGTAAACAAAGTAGACAAAGAAAACTGTACGCCGGATGAGGTACACGAAAAAGTGTTTGACTTAATGTTTGAACTTGGTGCAGAAGAGTGGCAATTAGACTTCCCAACAGTTTATGGTTCTGCAAAGAACAACTGGATGAGTGAAGATTGGAAGCAACAAACAGAAAACATCGAACCATTATTAGATATGGTTATCGAGCATATTCCTGAACCAAAAATTGAAGAAGGAACTACACAAATGTTAATCACGTCTTTAGACTACTCTAGTTTTACAGGTCGTATTGCTATTGGACGTTTAACACGTGGCGACTTAAAAGTTAACCAACAAATTACGTTAGTAAAACGTGATGGTTCTAAGGTGAAAAGTAGAATTAAAGAATTACACATCTTTGAAGGTTTAGGTCGTATAAAAGTAGATCAAGTACAAACTGGAGACATCTGTGCTATTGTTGGTCTTGATGGTTTTGAAATTGGTGATACTGTTGCCGATTTTGAAAATCCTGAAGGATTAAAAACAATTGCAATTGACGAGCCAACAATGAGTATGTTATTTACTATTAACGATTCGCCTTTCTTTGGAAAAGACGGAAAGTTTGTAACGTCAAGACATATTAAAGATCGTTTAACAAAAGAGTTAGAAAAAAACTTAGCCTTACGTGTACAAGAGACTGATAGTGCCGATAAATTTATGGTATTTGGTCGTGGTGTATTACACTTATCGGTTTTAATCGAAACGATGCGTCGTGAAGGTTATGAGTTACAAATTGGTCAGCCACAAGTAATCATTAAAGAAATTGATGGTGTAAAATGTGAGCCAGTAGAAGAAATGACTATCGATTTACCAGAAACAGTATCTGGTAAAGCAGTAGAGCTTGTAACAATGCGTAAAGGTGAAATGATGAGTATGGAAGCAAAAGGAGACCGTATGGTTTGCGAGTTTATCATTCCGTCAAGAGGTATTATTGGTTTACGTAACCAATTATTAACAGCGACTGCAGGAGAAGCAATTATGGCGCACCGTTTTAAAGAATATCAGCCAGTAAAAGGTGGTATTCCTGAAAGACAAAATGGATCATTAGTATCTATGGAAAACGGTCAAGCTATTCCTTATTCTATTGATAAATTACAAGATAGAGGTAAGTTTTTTGTGGATCCAGGAGAAGATATTTACGAAGGTCAAGTTATCGGAGAAAACTCGCGTCAAGATGATATGACTGTAAACGTTACAAAAACTAAAAAGTTAAGTAACGTACGTAGTGCAGGAGCAGACGATAAAGCTAAAATTGTACCTGCAATTAAGTTTTCTTTAGAAGAAGCTTTAGAATACATACAAAAAGATGAGTATGTAGAGGTAACACCAAATCACTTACGATTACGTAAAATTTTACTAAAAGAAGTAGAGCGTAAACGTAATAAAGCTTTGTAAAAAGTGACCGATAATACGATACCAAATCCATTGCTTAGGCGCATTGTACATTCTAAATATATAGATGTACTTGGAGTAATTTTGGTAGTTAGTATTACACTGTATAGAAATTTTCATGAAACTATATATTATGAAGGAGGTATCCGTTTTGGGATACCTTTTTCTAGTTTATGGAGTTATATAGAAAAAGGTGCTTTCCCGATAGGAATTTTATCAATTATTGGTGCGGCATTTTCGTTATTAGCAACACGTTTTTTAGTAAGACAAAGTAATTGGGGAAATGTAATTTGGATTTTTACAACCATAAATTCTGGAGTTATTGATTATTTGTTTGGCAATCATTCTGCAATAATCACATATCCAATAACTTTTGGAATAGCCCTATTATCTACAAAAAAATGGTTTGAAGGCGAACGTATTAAAAATGCAGATGCTAGATATTGGTTGCTTTTTGTTTTAGCGTTTGTGGTATCTTATTCGTTAGTGTTTTTAGGTTTTTATTGGTTTGGAACCTCAATTACAAATCCTATTTTTAAACATACCATTGCCATAATTTTTGGTATTAGTATTGTAGGTAATGTTGGTATTGTTTTTAAATATAAACAGTCCTTTTTAGTATGGACTTTTTATAATTTTGCTCAAATAGTAAAGAATTTTATTCAAGGTAATTTAGCTAATGTCGTTAAGTATGTTTTTTACTTAAGTAATGCTATCTTAACTTATTTTGATTGGCACCTTAATGGTGATGTTCAAAAAATTAAAGAAAAATAAATGGAATTATTCGGTATTACTTTAACAGAATACATAGGCTATTTCGCCTCTTTTTTTGTCTTACTTTCATTTACAATGAAAAACGTAAAAAGACTAAGAATTGTTAACATGATTGGTTGTACATTTTTTATAATTTATGGGTTTATGTTACCAACTGTTAGAGTTGGTTTGCCTATAATTATAGCAAACGCAGCAATTTTTTGTGTTAACTTTTATTATGCGTTTTTCAAGAAAATTTAGTACTTTCAAAGCTGTAAAAACAGCAACACTATTTATTCTATACATAAATATTCAGCGTCAAATCTTAAGCTTTGGAATGACTTTATAAGTCAATCCAAAAACGGTACTTTTCTATTCAATCGTAGCTTTATGGACTACCATAAAGACCGATTTGAAGACTATTCTTTAATGGTTTTTAAAGATGAAAAGTTAGTCGCAGTTTTGCCAGCAAATAGAGTAGAAGATAAGCTCTTTTCTCATCAAGGTCTGACTTACGGAGGATTAGTAATTTCTAAAAAACTTAAACTCCATCATTTTATTGATGTGTTTAAAACGATACTAAAGTTTTTAGATAGCAACCATTTTACGACACTTAACTTAAAATTAATACCTTCAATTTATACATCATTACCAAGTGATGAACTTGATTATTTACTGTTCTTAACCAAATCTAAATTATATAGAAAAGACACACTTTCTGTAGTTGTTTTAGATGAACAAATAAAATTTTCTAAAGACCGATTAGTAGGTTACAAAAAAGGAGTTAAGCATGGTCTAGAAGTTAGAGAAGTAGATGGTTTTGAGGAGTTTTGGAATGCTATTTTAATCCCGAATTTAAAAAGTAAACACGATGTAAACCCTGTACATAGTTTAGAAGAAATTACTTTGTTGAAACAACAATTTCCTAAAAAAATTAGACAGTTTAATGTGTATAGTGATAATAAAATAGTTGCCGGAACGACTATTTTTGAAACTAAATATGTAGCACATTCTCAATATATTTCTGGGAATGATGAAAAAAACCAATCAGGAAGTTTAGATTTTTTACATCATTATTTAATAAAAGAAGTTTTTAAGTTGAAACGCTATTTTGATTTTGGAATTTCAAATGAAAACAAAGGACTTCAATTAAATTCTGGTCTTTTGTATTGGAAAGAAGGTTATGGCGCAAGAACGATAACGCAAGATTTTTATGAGGTTTCTACAGAAAATTTCAAACTTTTAGAAGACGTTTTGATATGATAAAGTTTTTAGACTTACATAAAATCAATGCGCGTTTTGAAACCGAATTTAAAACAAAATTTGATGCATTTTTAAAAAGTGGTTGGTATATTCTTGGCGATTGCGTTAAACAATTTGAATCTGAATTTTCAGCATTTTGTGGTACAAAATATTGCATCGGTACAAGTAACGGTTTAGATGCTTTAGAGTTAATTTTTAAAGGCTATTTAGAGTTAGGTGTTTTACAACCAAAAGATGAAGTGATTGTTCCTGCAAACACTTACATAGCAAGCATTATTTCAATAATAAATACAGGCTTAACACCAGTTTTAGTAGAACCAGATCCAAAGACTTTTAATATTGATGTTGAAGAAATAGAAAAACATATTTCAGCAAAAACAAAAGCTATTTTAGCGGTTCATTTATATGGTCAATTATGTGATATGAACAGTATAAATAAATTAGCTAAACATAAAAATTTGTTAGTTATTGAAGATGCTGCGCAAGCACACGGAGCAACAAATAACACAAAAAAAGCAGGTAATTTATCTCATGCAGCTGCTTTTAGCTTTTACCCTGCTAAAAATTTAGGTGCGTTAGGTGATGCTGGTGCCATAACAACAAATAATGAAGCGTTGTCTGAAGTGATTTTCAAGCTAAGAAATTACGGATCTTCAACTAAATATGTTAACGACTTTATAGGAAGTAATAATCGTTTGGACGAAATTCAGGCTTTGTTTCTTTCAATTAAATTAAAGCATTTGGATGCCGATAATTTGAGACGTCAAGAGATTGCAAAGCGTTACTTGTCTGAAGTAAAAAATCCTAAAATAAAATTGCCATTTTATGATGGTTCTTCAAATCATGTGTTTCATTTATTTGTGGTTTTAGTGGATAATCGTCAGGAGTTTATCAATTATTTAAAGGCTAATAAAATAGAGTCTTCGATACATTATCCTACAGCTCCTCACCAACAAAAGGCGCTTCATCGATTTAATAGTCTAAAATTTCCTCTAACAGAAAAAATTCACGAAACTTGTGTTAGTCTACCTATTAGTCCTGTGATGACTCAAGGAGAAGTAGATCAAGTTGTTACAACCATTAATAATTACTAATTGAAAAAAGTTTTAAACTATATTAATAATAATGTTTTATTAAAAGTAGCTTCACTTAATTCAGTTTCGGTGATTGTTAAAATCATAGCAGGTTTTTTAACCTCAAAATTCATGGCTATTTTTATTGGTGCTGAAGGTATGGCGCTGGTAGGTAACCTTCGTAATTTTGTAGGGTCTGTACAATCAATTTCTATTTTAGGACTTTATAAAGGTGTTGTTAAATATATTGCACAGCATAAACGGGATAGAACACAGCTTTCTAGAGTTCTTTCTACAGTTTTTTATTTAGGGTTTATTTCAACCTTTGTTTTAAGTTTTTTGATTTATTACAATGCAGAATATGTAAATGATACCGTATTTAAAGCTTATAATAATTACACTTACATTATTAAAATTTTAGCCTTAGCCTTGCCATTTTATGCTTTAAATATGTTGGCTTTTGCTATAATGAATGGTTTTTCTAAATACAAATACTTGATTGTATTTAATATTTTTGGACAGATTTTAGGAGCTGTAATTACAATACTTTTAATATGGAAAGACAGAATTGATGGAGCCTTAATAGCAGTTGCTATAGCAGAGTCTATTATCTTTTTAATTACGCTTGTAGGAATAATTAATAGACAAAACCTAACACCTTTAATAAAAGCAAGTAAGTTTAGTGTCAAGCTAGCCAAAAAGCTAAGCACATATTCTGGAATGGCTATATTTTCAGCAATTATACTACCAATAATCACTCTATTTATTAGAAACTATATAATTGATAATGTTGGTATTGAAGATGCTGGTTATTGGGAAGCAATGAACCGTATCTCTAAATATTATTTAATGTTTGTAAGTACGTTATTATCATTGTATATTTTACCTCGTTTTTCAGAAATTGATAATATTAAAGACTTTAGAAAAGAGGTGTTTAATTTTTATAAAACTATAATTCCAATTTTTGGAATAGGTTTAATATTAATTTATTTTCTAAGACATTTTATAGTTTTAATTGTATTAACTGACGAGTTTCAACCTGTGGAAGATCTTTTCTTTTGGCAACTTTTAGGAGATTTTGTAAAAGTACTGTCTATTGTTATTGCTTATCAGTTTTTAGCAAAGCGAATGTTTTGGCATTATATTATTACTGAAGCCTTCTCAGTTGTAACGCTATATTTTACCAGTCAATATTTAATAGATGAGTTTGGTGTTGTTGGAGCTAATATGGCTCACTTTGCTACATATTTTTTATACTACGGAATTATACTTATGATTTTTTATTCTTCGTTATTTGGTATCATCCCTGAAAAGAAAGAAGAAGATTAATTAATTGCTCTGCCAAGTTGCTAAATATTTTTTAGCGACTTCTTTGTAGTGATGATGTGCTTCAATAAACTGTCTTGCGTTTTTTGAAATGTTTTGAATTTGATCTGGGTTATTTATCAGCCATTCTAGTTTTTCAACTAAATAATTAACATCAGGTAAAGCGTTTATAGCGACAGTATCTTCTTCTAAATTATAATGGTCTAGCCATTCTTGATCTGCGCCAGTAAACACAACTTTACCTTTAGCCATAGCTTCTAAAGCATTAAAACCTTGGTCATAAGCATAAACTTGGTCTAATAATATATGTGCGTTGTTGTAAATGTTTATGTATTCTTTATAGGGTAGATTAGTGGTTTCAATAATATTTATTTTGTCTCCATATTTTTTCTTAATAATAGATAAAGCTTCAGTAAAGAATTTACTTCCTTTTTTTATAGAAGAATGACTGTTAATCCCATGAAAAATATTGATTTTTCCATCTGTTTTTAAAGGGATATACTCAAGTTTATCAACATTAATTGGGTTTGGGATTAAGCCTAAAAACGAGTTTTTGTTTTTAAAAATGCGGCTATAATCAATATCAGAACAGATCACTCCATTAATGTGTTGATAAATGTAATTGTGTAGCTTTTTGTAAGGTTTAGATATGTATTTTAAAGAAAAGCTATATCTAGATTTTAATTTAGGGTTTTCAATTAAAGGTGTTAAAGCAGAATGACCGTTATTACCTTTTAAGAAAAAACTAATGGTTGTGTAGTCTTCACCGCAAACCAATAAAAACATTTTTTTGTTTTTATTTACAATGAAATTTAAAAAATTAATAGAATCTTTAGGTGTTAAGTTTAAAGCGTCTTCATTAATAAGCTGTACAACATCGTAACCAATTAATTGATGTCTAATTTTTTTTAAATGATTTTTAAATTCAACTTTAATAAAATCTTTTTTAAAAACTCGTATTGATAGGTTGTTTATTTTTCTAAGAAGTTTGTTCTTATTTATTTTAGATTTTAATAAAATATCAGAAGGATATTGCTTCATGCCGTCTCCATAACTAATTAAAGTTACTTCATGTCCTAAATTTTGTAAACCTTCTTTTAAAGAATTATGAAGTCGGCTGTATTCTCCTATCAGTAATATCTTCATTTATATTTTATACATTTGTTTTCAAATTTAAATAAATAAAACGTCTTGGTATAATGTGTAATGATAAGTTAGAAGTATTAATTTCAACAATGCACAGAAACTCTTTAGAATTTATAGACAAGATGTTTCAAAATGCAGACGTCAACTCGGTTAATATTCTTGTAATTAATCAAACAACAAAGACTAACTTATTAAAGTCTGACAGAGCAAATATTAGAGTTTTTAATTTTTTTGACAAAGGAATTTCTAGAAGTCGAAATCAAGCCATAAAAAATGCAACGTCTAAATACATTTTATTTACAGATGATGATGTGATTTTTGATCCTAATTTTGATCAAATCATTTTAGATGCTTTTAAAGATGAAACTGAAGCTGGATTCTTAGTTTTTAAAGCAAAAACATTAAAAGGAAATGATTATCGAAAATATAATGATGAAAATTTTGAACTTTCTAAACAATCTATTGAAGGTGTAATGTCTATTGAAATAGCTTGTGATTTAGGAAAAGTAAAAACTACAGGTGTAATTTTTGATGAAAGATTTGGAATAGGAAGTCAGTTTGAAACTGCCGAAGAATACTTGTTTATAAGCCAATTAATTAAAAATAATGTAAGAGGATATTTCTGTAATCAATATATTGTTTCTCATTCAGAGTATAACTCTGGTAAAGCTTTAGGAAGCGATAAAATAATCTATGCAAGATCTGCGTTAGCTTACAAAAAGTATAAAAGTTTAGCCTATTTTTGGGTGTTTAAGTTTGTTTTCTTTTTGATTAGGAAAAAGTTTATAAGCTTAAATGAAATGTTTAGTAAAACTAAAATAGGATTTAAAGGAATAAAAGATTTTAAAGTTTCTAATTAATGAAAAACACTACGATAAGCGATTTAAAAATTATTCAGATAGATAAGATAAAAGAAGAAAGAGGTACGTTATCTGTAATAGAAAAAGATGTTGTTCCTTTTCAGCTTAAGCGTGTCTATTATCTATATGATGTGCCTAGTGACGCTTACCGTGGTGGACATGCACATAAAGAGTTATATCAGTTTTTAATTCCTGTAAGTGGTAGTTTTGATGTTATTCTAAACGATGGTTATAATACAAAAACAATAACGCTTAATAAACCAGATAAAGGATTGCTAATTGTGCCTGGTATATGGAGAGAACTAGAAAATTTTTCATCAGGATCTGTGTGTTTGGTATTAGCTTCAGAAGTTTATGATGAAGACGATTATATAAGAGACTTTGAATTATTCAAAACACTAAAAACTACTTAGCTTAATATTGAATTTTTTCAAAATTTGACTCATACCAAAAATTAATTTTAGAATAGTTGGATGTTGCTTCAATAAAAATAATTGTTTTTTGTTTAGAGAATCTGGGTTTATTTTATCTATATACTCATCTGTTTTAAGCGTATTCTTAACTAACTTATATTGTATTGAAATGGAATATCTGTTAAGATCTAAATAGGTTTTTAAAGAAGGATTGTTTTTTGCTTCCTCTTCATACTTATCCAAGTCGATAAAACGTCTTAAATTAGTATTACTGTTGCTAATTCTATTATCAGAATCTAATATGTGAATTGCCGAAACTTTATTGCTAAAAGCTACTTTATAATTTAATGCAATTCTAATCCATAAATCAGTGTCTTCACCTGCTCCCAAAGTAATTTTTTCATCAAAACCATTAAAATCTTCTAAAATACTTTTTGGTATCATTACTGAAGAAGTCCAAGCTATGTTATTAATTTTAGAGGCTTTAAAATAATCCTCTACAATACCTTTCCAAGGTTTATCATTAGGTATAGAGTTGTATCTTGACGGTATATCTAAATTACCTTCTTTTTTAAAATAAGCTTTGCAGTATAATCCACAATCCGGAAATTGTTCTTGTAGTTTTTTTAAATCCTCTAAATGGTGTTTAAACCATATATCATCTGCATCTAAAAAAGCAATAAACTTGCCCACTGCTTTTGATATTCCAAAATTTCTAGCTTTAGATACGCCTTGATTTATAGTTGAAAAGATATTTAATCTTTTATCCTCAATAGTATCTAATACCTTAAGACTATTATCTGTAGAACCATCATTAATTACTATTATTTCAAAGTCACTAAAAGTTTGATCCAAAACACTTAAAATAGTTTTTTTTATGTGTTTTTGTTTGTTGTAAAGTGGTATGACTATTGAAATTAACGGTTCCATTAAATCTAATTTAAGGATAAATTACACATGTAGCAGATTTTATATAGCTGAAGTAATTTGATAGAAGGCGCATTACCTGTAAGGTTATTTTTTATTGTTTTGTTAAAGATTTTAAAGGCATATGAAAAAAGAAATCTTAATCTTAACTTCTTTAAAATTAAGTAAGCTTTTAACAAGTCATTTTGATGTGTTTTAATTTTGTTTTCATTGTACAAAGTTAAAAGATTGTAGATTGCCTTTTCAACCTTCAGAAGGTAAGTAATGTTACTTTCAAGACCTAAATGAATAACTTCATTGTCAATATGAAGAATATTGGTGTTTTGTTCTTTAAGTAGTATGGCAAAAATCAAATCTCCTCCGTAAGTATTTGTCTTAAATTGCTTTGAAAAGAATAAATAGATGTCTTTTTTTATAAATAAGTTAGCAGAAGTCACAACTTTATAAGGTTTTAAGTTTCTTTTTACAGCAGGAACTTCTTCGTTTTGTTTGCCATATTTCCACCTTAAAAGCTGCTTGTTACTATTTTTTTCTTCATAAAATAACCCCCCAAAAATAGCTAAATAATCCTGGTTTGTATAGTTTACATATTTATTAATAAAATGACCATTCTTAGGTAAAACATCTGCATCTAAAAACAAAAGCCACTTGTTTTTAGCTAATTTAGCTAAATGTTCTCTTGTTGCTATTCTACCTTTGTTTTCACGACTGATTTTATAAAAGCAATTAGATAAAGCTTCAATTTTTTTATTTGCTTCAGTGAAATTAGAATCAGAATTGTCATCTAAGCAGATAATTTCAAAGACTATGTTTTCTTTTAAACATTTTTTATGAATGTTTAATACCAAATCGTAGATGTAGTAATTGTAAGTTGGTATTAAAATGGATAACATAAAATTTAGCTTTTACGTTGCACAACTTCAAATACCTTATTATCATCACATTTTAATGTCTTACTTGGATATTTTAAAAGTAAAGCATAATCATGTGTCGCCATTAGGATAGTGTTTCCATTTTTATTAATGTCTTGCAACACTTCCATAACCTCAATGCTAGTTTGTGGATCTAGATTACCTGTTGGTTCATCTGCTAAGATTAATTCGGGCTCATTTAATAGTGCTCTTGCTATTGCAATACGTTGCTGTTCTCCACCAGATAATTCATGAGGGAATTTAAAACCTTTGGTTTTCATTCCTACTTTATCCAAAACAGTTTCTATGCGTTCTTTCATTTTGTCTTTGTCTTTCCAGCCTGTAGCTTTTAAAACAAAGGTTAAATTGTCAATTATCGTTCTATCTGTAAGTAGTTTAAAGTCTTGAAAAACAATGCCGAGTTTTCTTCTTAAAAATGGAATTTCTTTTTCTTTTAGCGTACGTAAATTAAAATCTACAATATGACCTTCACCTTGTGTTAGTTTTAAATCACCGTAAAGTGTTTTCATAAAACTACTTTTTCCAGATCCAGTTTTTCCAATTAAATAAACAAAATCTCCTTTGTTGACTTGTAAATTAACATCAGATAATACTAAACTTTCTCCTTGAAAGATGCTGGCGTCTTTTAATTCTAAAACGGTATTGGTCATAAAGAGTTCTTTTTTAAAACTAGTTCTTTTTTGTTTAAATTTTTAATTACAAAGTAAAGGATTAATCCGAAAAAAGGGAAGCAGTATCTACTATTTTCTCCATATGCGACTAATGCTTGTGCTAAAGACCCAATAATGATAACGCTTACAATGAATAAATCAACATCTAATGCTTTATATGGTCTGTTAAAGAATTGTAATAGTTTTAAAAAGCTGAATATTAAAAAAAGGATATTTATTACTATTAAAATGTATTGCTGAAAAAAAGACCATATTACAATTATTCCTTTTTTAAAATAAAGATTCTTAACTTCTTTATAGTTCCAGTAAAGACTATTTTTTGAGCCCCAATAAAGTAACCATGATTTGCTAACTTGTTTTAAGTATAAAAGGGGATAGTCTTTAAAAAGTTGTTTTGATATTTCTCCTAATTTATTTGATAATTCTATTTCAGTTAATTTAGTTTTTGTCAATAATTCATCATGTGCGCTCCAAACACTCATCGCAACTTTGTCTAAATCGTGTTTAATTAAAGAGTCTCTATGTTTAACAATAATGTCTCTTATTAAACCATCTTTGTTAGGTGCTTTTTCAAAAAAAGGAGTTGCTGTTTGAGCTAAGTTTATTCCAAAATATTGAGTGTTTGTAAAAACTCCTATTTTTTTTTGGTTGAAGTTATTCCATAAAAAATAAAATAATATTGGAGTGCTGAGGATAATAATACTTTTAAAAAAAACTTTTTTAACGTTTAGTTTAATTGATTTTATGAAAAAGTACGCAACAAAAACAAAAGGGACATAAATGTAAAATGGCTTAATTAAATATAACCAACTAAGAACACAAGATAGTACTAAGTAGTAAATAATTGATGAATTAGGATTGAATAATTTATGTTTTATAACTAGCCAGATACTGGTTAATAAAATAAACGTAGTTAAAGCTTCTGTCAAGATGGCAAAGTCAAATAAAATTACATTTGCAAATGATGTATAGATAATAGCAGTCCAAAATGATAGTAGTCTATTTTTACTGATAGATAAAATTATTTTGTATAATAAAACAGTACTTAAAACGCCTAGTAATAATTGAAATGCCACTAAAATCTTTAGGTTTTGTTTTAATAGACTAATTATAACTGGGAATCCAGGAGTTCTTTTAGCTGTGTAGTTAGACCAGTCAGATTCGCTAATAATGTTACTTAATGCCAGGTAGTCATAACTGTCGGGCATTAAAGTTATGGCACCATAAAGACAAACAAAAATTAACCTTACAACTATGGCAAAACCAATTACAATTTTAATGTTTTTTTTATCTATAAATTTGTTGATTTTATTTACAAAGGACATTTAATAGTAAAAGGTTTATTTTAGTGTAAATATATAGTTTTATCCTTTATTTAATAACTCCGTTTATAATTATTAGTTAAATCTAACGTTAACCTATTAGATTAATTTATCTTTGATTTACAATTTAAAAAACGTGTCAATGTTAGTAAAAAAACAGCTCACCTTTTTAGTGGTTTTTCTATTTTCGGTAATGATGATGGCGCAACAAACCGCCATTTACACTAGTCCTTTAACCGATTATCAAAAAGCACTTCAACTATTTAATAATCAACAATATTTAGCAGCACAGACCTTGTTTAGTCAGGTTAAAAAACAAACTGATAATCCAAATATCGAAAGTGATTGTGCTTTCTATATTGCTAATTCGGCAATTAGATTAAACCAACAAGGCGCAGATACGATGATGGAAAATTTTGTTGAAAATTATCCAACAAGTACTAAGAAAAATACAGCATTTTTAGATGTAGCCGATTATTATTTTGAAAACGGAAAATACGCCTACGCACAAAAATGGTACGAAAAAGTAGACGAAGCGTCTATGAGTAGAGCAGACCGAGAAAAATTCAATTTTAATAATGGTTACGCTTCTTTTGTAACCAAAAATTATAACGATGCTAAAAAGTATTTAACGCGTGTAGAGACTTCACAAAAATATGGTTCTCAAGCAAAATACTATTTAGGATTTATGTCTTATCAAGGTGATGATTATGATAGCGCCAACAAGTATTTTGATCAAGTTAGTGATGACGAAAAATACAAAGAAAAGCTAAGTTATTATCAAGCCGATTTAAATTTTAAACTAGGTAAGTTTGAAAATGCGATAGAATTGGCTAAAGAAAAACTGCCAACTAGTGATAGAAATGAAATTTCCGAACTTAATAAAATTATAGGCGAAAGCTATTTCAACCTAGAAAAATACAGCGAAGCCATTCCGTATTTAAAAGAATATCAAGGTAGAAAAGGTAAGTGGAGTAATACCGATTATTACCAATTAGGTTACGCGTATTACAAGCAAAAGGATTACGATAGTGCGATTTCAGAATTTAATAAAATTGTAAGCGCAAACAATAGTGTTGCCCAAAATGCTTATTATCATTTAGGTGAAAGTTATGTGCATGTTGGAAAAAAGCAAGAAGCATTAAATGCTTTTAGAAATGCATCTCAAATGGATTATGATTTAAAAATTCAAGAAGATGCTTGGTTAAATTATGCCAAAATTAGTTACGAGATTGGTAACGCTTACCAATCGGTACCACAAGTGTTGACAGGTTATTTAGAAAAATATCCTGAAACGCAATATAAAGATGAAGTAGAGACACTTTTAATAGACTCTTACATCACCTCTAAAAATTATAAAGAAGCGTTAGAGCTATTAAAAAACAAAAAGAGTTTTGAAAGCAAAGTGGCGTATCAAAAAGTAGCGTTTTATCGTGGTTTAGAATTATATAATGAAGGAAATTATCAAGAAGCAAAAGACCTTTTTGAAACATCTTTAAGCGAGCAACAAGACCAAACCTTTACAGCACGTGCAACTTTTTGGAACGCCGAAACCGATTATAATTTAAGTGATTACAACGAAGCTTTGATTGGTTTTAAACAGTTTGAACAACAAACAGAAGCGCCTTCAACTTCAGAATATACTAACTTAGATTATAATATAGCTTATACTTACTTTAAACAAAAAAAGTATAGTGAAGCGACGCAGTATTTCAACAGTTTTATCTCAAAACACAAAGAAGATAAAGTAAGACTTAATGATGCTTACTTGCGTTTAGCCGATGGTTATTTTGTGTCAAGTCGTTATTCAGATGCTATTTCGGCTTACGAAAAAGCAATTGCTGTTGGACAATTAGAAAATGATTATGCTTTCTTTCAAAAGGCGATGAGTTATGGTTACATCAGTCAAGATGCTAAAAAAAGAAGTGAGTTAGAGCAATTTATTTCAACCTATAAAAATTCAAAGCTACGTGATGATGCGATGTATGCGTTAGGAGATTCTTATGTAAAATCTGGTGACGATGCTAAAGCAATTCAAACCTTTGATCGCTTAATTTCAGAATACAAAACAAGTCCGTTTAACAGCAAAGCGCAATTGCGTCAAGGATTAGTGTTCTATAATAAAAGTGATAATCAACGTGCATTGACTAAGTTAAAAGCTGTGGCAGAGAATTATCCAAATTCGGCAGAAGCTAATCAAGCGGTTTCTACTGCACGATTAATTTACATAGATTTAGGTCAGGTAGATGCTTATGCGGCTTGGGTTAATACTTTGGATTATGTAGAAGTTACCGATGCCGATTTAGATAACGATACTTACGAAGCTGCCGAAAAACAGTTTTTAGACAACAATACCAACGCAGCGATTAAGCAGTTTAACAACTATTTAAATCAATTCCCTAATGGGTTGCATGCCAATTCTGCACATTTCTATTTGGCACAATTGTACTTTAAAAAGGACTTAGCAGAGAATGCAAAACCACATTTTGAATATGTTGTAAACCAATCGCAAAGCGAATTTACAGAAGAAGCTTTGCTGCGTTTGTCTCAAATTCAGTTAGATCAAAAAGATTGGAATGCAGCAATACCAACGTTAAAGCGTTTGGAAGCCGAATCTAATTTTCCGCAAAATACACTTTTTGCGCAGTCTAATTTAATGCAAGCCAATTATCAGTTAGAGCAATATAATCAAGCAGTTGCTTACGCGGAAAAAGTACTTGCTAACAACAATTTAGATAACAAAATTAAAAGCGATGCTCACGTCATTATTGCACGTTCTGCTATAAAAACAAACGATGAAGCTAAAGCTAAAACAGCATATCAAAACGTTGAAGAAACAGCAACAGGTGAAACTGCTGCAGAAGCTTTGTACTATAGTGCTTATTTTAAAAACAAAGAAGGTGACTATGAAGCTTCTAATGCTGTTGCGCAGCAGTTAGCTAAAGATTATTCGGGTTACAAATATTACGGAGCAAAAGGGTTAATCGTTATGGCAAAGAATTTTTACGCTTTAGGCGATGCGTTTCAAGCGACTTACATTTTAGAAAGTGTGATTAAAAACTTTAGCAACTTTGAAGATGTAAAAACAGAAGCCGAAACCGAATTAGCAACTATAAAAGCAGAAGAAGCTAAAACAAATTCTTCTGTAATTACCGAAGATTAAGATACAATCATAATTCAATAAAACTAAATTATGTTTAACAACAAAAAGCAAATTATATTACTGTTTTTATCATTGATAACGACCGTAATGTTATTTTCTCAAGAAAGAGATCAAGACACTATAAATACAGATGTTATAGATGTTATAAAGCCATATACGCCAACCGTTTCTGACGCATTTAAAGTTAAAGAAACACCAACTTTAGATGACGCCGAAACAGGTACAAAAAAAGAGGTGCAATACAATATTTTTTCGTTTCCTGTAGCGTCAACATTTACACCAGCAAAAGGTAAAGCTGCAGTTGTTGATAAAGCAAAAAAGGTAAAATTATATGATAATTACGCTAGTTTAGGTGTAGGAACATATACAACAATTGTTGGTGAAGTGTTTTTAAACCATGCTATTGGTCGTGATCAATCTTTGAGTGCGCACGTTGCACACCAATCGTCGCAAGGTGATATAGATGGTGTGTTGACAGATAATGATTATTCAGATTCTAAATTAAATTTAAGCTATACTAATAGGAATAGAGATTTTACTTGGACGGCTTTAGGTGGATTTCAATACCAAACCTATAATTGGTATGGCTTACAACAACCATTATTTGATCAGACAACAGCAGATGGCTTGGATGTTGGTCATTCCTTTTACACAGCGCATGTTGGTGGTGATATAAAGTTTGAAGAGGCAATAATTAATGATGCAAGTGTGTTGTTTAGACGTTTTGGAGACGATTACAGTTCTGGAGAAAATAGATTTAAAGCTGATGTAAACGGAACAGTGACCATTCAAGATTTAGATATAAATACAGGCGTTTTTGTAGATTATTTAAGCGGAAGTTTTGACCGTGATTACTACTCGCCAACCGAATTAAACTATGGTAATTTTCAAGTTGGTGTCAATCCTAAATTACAACTTAAACAAGACGATTTAACGGTAGATTTAGGTTTAAAAGCAGTTTACTTTAATAACACAGAAGCTAGTGATAGTAAGTTTTTTATCTATCCAGATATTGCAGCTAGTTATAAGTTAGTAGACGAAATTTTAATCGTATTTGGTGGTGTAAAAGGAGGATTAATACAAAATAACTATCATGATTTTGCACAAGAAAATCCGTTTGTGTCACCTAATTTATATATCGTTCCTACAGATCAACAATACAACGCGTTTGGAGGATTAAGAGGAAAGTTATCTAGTAACACTAGCTATTCTGTAAGCGGTCGTTACCAAGCAGAGCGCAGTAAAGCACTTTACATTAATAATGATGTTTTAGAAACAGAGCAACCTTACACTTATGGTAATTCTTTTGGAGTAGTTTATGATAATGTAAATACGTTTAGCGTTGCAGGAGAAGTAAATGTTGATGTAAATAGAAACTTTACTTTAGGCTTAAAAGCAGAATACTTTACTTACGATGTTAAGAATGAAGAAGAAGCGTGGAACTTACCAGATATTGAGGCTTCATTATTTTTAGACTATCAGATAAACGAACATTGGTTTGCAGGTGCTAATTTATTTTATGTTGGTGAGCGTAAAGATTTATTATTTGTGCCAAGTTTGCTAGCTCCGCCAACAAATCAAGTAGTAACTTTAGATAGTTATTTTGATGCTAATGCGCATGTGGGTTATCATATTACAGACAGATGGTCTGCATTTGTAAAAGCAAATAATATTGCTTCTCAAAATTATAATAAGTGGCAAAATACACCAGTTCAAGGTATTCAGTTTTTAGCTGGTGCGACTTACAAGTTTGATTTTGATTAGAGATTAAACAGATAATTTAGCCAAATAATCATAATGCTCGCCTTCAGTGAGCATTTCGCATTTTAAACCAACAGCTTTGCATGCGGTATCTAATAAATTAAAGTCTAGGTAAAGCCATTTCATTGGTGTTTCTTTTTCACCTTTATAAAAAATGTAATAGTCTAATTCGCCATAATAATTGGCATTCATATCGTGCCAAAATCCGCCATCTTCATCTAAGTACATATATTTAATGTCGCTAGAGTCGATTAAGATTTGTCCATTTTTATTTAAAATAGACTTTAAGTGAAGCAGGTATTTAGACACTTGATTTAAGGTTTGAAAAATACCAGTGCCATTCATAAGTAACAAAATAGTATCAAAATTTTCAGTTTCATCCAAAACCGATTTATGTTCAATATTTAAAACGCCTCTTTTTTTTGCAACTTCCACAGCGCCTTTAGAGATGTCTATTGCTTTAACTTCAATCTCTTTTTGCTGTAAATACAAACTATGGCTACCTGCGCCACAACCAACATCAAGCGTTTTGCCTTCTGCTAATTTTAGTGCTTTTTGCTCTAATTTAGGCATATCTTTAAAACTTCTGAATAAATAGGGAAGCGGTAATTCGTCTTCATCAGAAATGTTAGTTGAGGTAATAATATCTTCGGTGTAGTTATCATTTTGATAATCTAGTAAGGCTTTACCAAAAAGGTCTTTCATTTTTAATTATAGTCTTTAATTTTTATCTTCAGGCTTCAAACTTCTCTCTTCCATATTCAGTTATCAATTCATTTCCGCGAAAGCGAAAAAACATAGTATTAAAATAGTATTTTTGCACCATGCAAGAGTTTATAAACAACCTTCCAAAGCTTGCCAAAGATAAGCATAAGGAGAATAAAACCTTTTTTACAAAGTTAAAAAAGAAGCCGCCAAAACAATTAGATTACATTATGCAAGAGTTGCATGAAGAAGAATTTGAACGCACAGATTGCTTAGATTGTGCTAATTGTTGCAAAACGACAGGTCCGTTATTTACCAATAAAGATGTAGAGCGTATTGCAAAACATTTTAAGATGAAACCGCATCAGTTTATTGAAACGTATTTACGTATTGATGAAGAGAATGACTACGTTTTGCAAAGCGTACCGTGTACATTTTTAGGTGCAGATAATTATTGCTCTATTTATGATGTTAGACCTAAAGCATGTGCCGAATTCCCGCATACAGACAGAAAAAAGTTTCAGCAAATATCAAATTTAACGATGAAAAACGTGGCGATTTGCCCAGCAGCATATAATATAGTTGAAGCTATGAAAAAACGCATTAACATCTAATATTTGGTTTGGTTTTTGTGCTTTATTAGCGTAAATTGAAGTCTATGAAAAAAGTTGTATTTACCCTGTTTTTAAGCATTTTTATGATCAGTTTTGCTTCTTCGCAAGAATGGTTAACCTCTTTTAAATTTGCCAAACGATTAGCGCTTATGGAAGATAAGATGATTCTGGCGGTTTGGGAAAATTCTTCAAGTCATGCCTATCCAGTTTTTATTGAAGATAGCAAGGGTAATAAATACCAGGTTAGACTTTTTGAAGATGAAAATGCAGCTAAATTAGTTTGGGAGTATTTTGTGCCAGTAATTATTAGTGAAAGTAACTATGATGATCTTGCAGCAGAATATTTAACCGATAAAAATTACCAGTATAAAGACCGTTTTAATGATGACTTTTTAAAAGTTATGGATCCAAATGGAAATATAATTAACACAGGGTTTCAAGATGAATACGGTATTTTAAACCTAACAACACTTATTAGAAATTATGCTTTAAATATTTCCTTTTTAAAGCCAGAGATTAATAATTATTTTGAGAATAAATCTTTTTCTTCAGCTTTTAGATTAGCGGTTAAATATTTAGATTTTGCAACTTATGCCAAAGAAGATATTAAAAAAGAGTTAGTTAATCTGTCTGATATTTACATGTTGGAGGCTTCAAAAATGTTAGTAGAAAGTGACTACGATAATAAACCAGCTTTAAAGCAAAAAATAGAATTACTGGACTTAAATAAAGAGTTGATTTTAGGTAAACATCGCAAGGTTTATCGCACTTTAAAAAAGATTGAAGTGTCAAGTGTTGATGAGATTAACATGTCATTATACGCCTTCTTACAATATACTTCCTTAAGAGGTGTTGGTAAAATTGAAGAATCTTTAAAATGGCAAGAACAAGTGACGCAAAACGATATGAATAAAGTTAAGTTTCTCGTTAAATAAATTTTATTTTATAACTTGTAACTAGTTATGGAAACACTTTTAAATTATTTCGAAACCATTCCTTCTGCTCATAGAAGTGCTTTGTTAATTGGTGGTATTACTTTATTTTGGATTTTAGAAGGAATGTTGCCTTTATTCAATTTTAAGTATAAAAAATGGAAGCATGCATTTCCTAACTTATTCTTTACCTTAACAACTGTTATTATCAATTTTGCATTAGCAGGATTGTTAATTTTCACCTCTTTTTGGGTGAAAGAAAATAATTTTGGCATTATTAATTGGTTACCAGAAATGCCTTTATGGTTGTATGCGCTTTTAGGAGTTTTATTATTAGATTTTTTTGGAGCTTATTTAGCGCACTACGTAGAGCATAAAGTAAAACCACTTTGGATGGTGCATTTAGTACATCATTCTGATCACAATGTAGATACAACTACAGCAAATAGACATCACCCAATAGAAAGTATTATAAGATTTGCATTTACGCTTGCAGGTGTGTTTATAGTTGGTACGCCAATAGCAATTGTGTTTTTGTATCAATCAATGTCACTTGTTGCTACGCAGTTTACGCATGCTAATATAAAAATGTCAAAACGTGTAGATAAATTGTTGAGTTATGTATTGATTTCTCCAGATATGCACAAAATTCATCATCACTATAAGTTGCCATATACAGACTCTAATTATGGTAATATTTTTTCGGTTTGGGACAGACTATTTGGTACTTATATGTATATGGATAGAGAAGATATTGTTTACGGTGTCGATACATTTCCTAATGAAGAAGAAAATGGTAGTTTAAAACACTTATTAAAACAACCTTTTCATAAATATAGAAGACCAACTACCGAATAATTTTTGCGTAAAATTTAATCATTTCACTATTTACTTATTTAAATCTTAACGTTTTAGATGAAATTATAAGATTTCAATTAATAAATCTCAAAATTTATATTTAAAATATTGATTATCAGATAAATTAGTTATTAGTCGAGTATTTTATACTTTTTAACTAATTTCTTATAAATTTAATTTGAAAAGCTAATATAACTGCTGTTTTCATTATACTTTTGATCTTCCCTAACGATTGATTTTTAGCATTTAGTTAAAAACATAAAAATGAAACATCTACCAAAAGTATTGCTATTTACTTTTCTTTTTGGACTTGTAACGTTTGTTACAGCTCAAGAGCATTATACTGTCTTACATAAAAATTATAATCTTTTTGCTTCTGGTATTGAGCATAACTTAAACCAAACAGCAGATACTTTATTACTACATAGTGATAAGTCTGTTTTAAAAGTGAGTTTTTTAAGTCATGAGCAAAATAAGACCGAAAGAATAGATGTTAACTCTAAACAAGTTAAAGTACCTTTACACTATTTGTCTGAAGGAAGATACACTATTGCTGTTTACAGAGAAGATATTATTGTAGCATTTGGTATAGAGAGAAAATTTAAAATTGAAGTTTCTGAAAATGTAATTGAAGATTTTGAAGAAGGTGTATTACAAGCTAGTTTGTCTAAGGAAGAAAGAGAAAGAAGACATTTAAAGCCAATTACAAAAAAAGGAAATCAATCTACTTATATTGCAAATGTTTCAGAAGACAAAACCTCTAGAAGTAAAATTGAAAATGAGCATAAAGATAACTCGTTATCAAACCGAGATCGATTAAAAAAAGAATATCAATCTTGGCTAGAAGAGCAAAGAGCAATAGTAGAAGCTAATCAAAAACAATCTCAACAAGAAAAAGCAGCAAAACAAAAAGCCTATCAAGAATATTTAGCAGAAACAAGAGAGTTAAAAACTAAAGATGAAGGCTTAACTTCAGAAGAGGTGATAGAAAAAAATGTGGATGATAAAAAGGGAATAAATAATGACGAAGAGCATAGCGTAACCGACTCTAATCAAAGCGATTTTGAAACAAGCACACGCGATATAGAATCTGCAAATAAGCGTTTGATAACAGAATTAGAAGGTAAAGCTTCAAAAAATTCAAC
Organism: Mesoflavibacter sp. CH_XMU1404-2; assembly: GCF_037029465.1. Classification (NCBI taxonomy): domain Bacteria; kingdom Pseudomonadati; phylum Bacteroidota; class Flavobacteriia; order Flavobacteriales; family Flavobacteriaceae; genus Mesoflavibacter; species Mesoflavibacter sp. CH_XMU1404-2. The sequence goes on from NZ_JAYMEM010000030.1 coordinate 113,440, forward strand.
TAAAGAAGAAACAATTTCAAAAATTGAAACCAACAAAGTTGAATATAACTTATCTAAAGTCAATAATGATGAATCTGTTAATAGACAAACTAGAGAAGAGTATCGTAAATCACATGTAAGACCAAACGGTAAACCTTATGACGAATAAGAGTTAGTTATACAGTAAATAAGGTTTGCGTTTTAACAAATAATCATCCAAGCCACTTTGCCAAGTGGCTTTTATTTTATCTTCAGACCATCCAGATTTAATCTGTTCTTGTAGTTTATTTGTGCCAGCTAACTTATCTATAAAATTATTTTTTAAGAAAAAATCTTCTTTGTTGCTAGTTGTGTTATAAGCGTTAATGATAAAGCTTAGGTCAATATTATCAAGTCGTTTATAATCTCTTAAGTCGTAACCGTTACAAACTTTATTTTCATGCTTTGGGTATTTAGCACCATTATTGGATTTTGGTGTAAAAGTAAAGTCAGTTTTTTGTAAATCTGGTGATCCATAAATTTGAAATTGCATATCTGTACCACGACCAGCACTTACATTAGTACCTTCAAAAAAGCATAAGCTAGGATAAAGGTTAATTGCTTTTGCGTTTGGTAAATTTGGTGACGGTTTTACAGGTAAATCATACTCTAAATCACGAGTATAATTATTCATTGGTATAACTGTTAAGTCACATGCAATACTGTTTTTTAGCCAACCTTCTCCGTTTACCATTTTAGCATATTCACCGATAGTTAATCCATGTACAATTGGTACAGGATGCATACCAACAAAACTTTTATAATCAGGTTCTAAAATAGGTCCATCAACATAATGTCCATTAGGATTTGGTCGGTCTAAAACAATCACTTTTATGTTGTTTTCAGCACAAGCTTCCATAACATAATGTAATGTAGAAATGTAAGTGTAAAACCGAGCGCCAACATCTTGTATGTCAAAAACAATAACATCAATATCTTTTAACTGATCTGCGGTAGGTTTTTTGTTACTTCCGTACAAAGAAATAATGGGTAAACCTGTTTTGGTATCAATACCGTCTTTAACAACTTCACCAGCATCTGCTTGACCTCTAAAACCATGTTCTGGTGCAAAAACAGTTTTTACATTTACACTCATGTAATCTTTTAGGTAATCGACTAAATGCTGTGTCACTTTTTTGCTTCCCATTGTACTTTCATCTACAACAGCACGTTGTAAAAAAGTTATTTCAGAAGTTTGATTAGCAACAACTCCAACACGTTTGTCTTTTAAAAGCGGTAAATACATATTAGTCCTATTTACACCAAGTAATAAAGGTTGTTGTACATTTTTTGTAGTGTCAGCTTCAATTTTAGCAACCATTTTATCTACATGAGTCAAACTTTTTTTTGTTTGATTACCACAGGCAAATAGTGTTAAAACAAATAATAAAACTGTATTTTTACACCAATTAAAAGAAAATATCATATTGAATCTCGAGTTTTTTATAGCTAAACGCATTATTGATAGTAAGGCGTATAAAAGTAGTATTTCGGCACCAATTATAAAAATAGGAATTTTAGCCATAATCTTAGGCATGATTGTTATGTTAATTGCTGTTGCTACCGGTATTGGCTTACAAAAAAAGATTAGAGAAAAAGTAGTTGCTTTTGAAGGTCACGCTGTTATCGAAAGATATGATAACAATAACTCTCAAGAAAGTCAAAATCCAATAACGACAGAGCAAGATTTTTACCCTAAATTTTCTGCAGTTCCAGAGGTAACCCATATACAGGCAACAGCAACAAAATCAGGAATAATTAGGTTGGAAGACGATTTTGAATATGTTGTACTAAAAGGAGTTGGTAAAGATTACGACTGGCAATATTTTGAAGAGTTTTTAGTAGAAGGAAAGCTACCCGATTTTCCTAAAGAAAAGTGGAATGACCAAATTCTAATTTCAGAATATTTAGCTAACCGACTACAGTTTAAAGTAGGTGATAAATTCAATACCTATTTCTTAAAAGAAGATACCACAAGACCACCAAATATCGTAACGTTTGACATTGTAGGTATATACAATTCAGGATTAAAAGAATTTGATCAATTGTATGTTGTTGGCGATATTACACATATTCAAAGACTCAATAAATGGGATGATAATCAAGTTGGACGTTTTGAGGTGTTTATCAAAGATTTTGACCAATTAGAAACTACCGGAAACGCTATAAAAGAAGAAGTGCCAACCTTACTCAACTCAGTAACCGTAGACCAAATGCATCCTGTAATTTTCGAGTGGATTTCCATTTTCGATAAAAACACATACGCCATTATAGGTATTATGATTTTGGTAGCAGGAATAAATATGATTACCGCATTGCTAGTGTTAATTTTAGAACGTACACAAATGATAGGCATTTTAAAAGCATTAGGAAGTAGTAATTTAAGCATCCGAAAAATCTTTTTATACAACGCAACCTACCTCATTTTAAAAGGATTGTTTTGGGGAAATTTAATAGGTATTAGTCTATTGTTAATTCAAAAATATTTTGGTTTAATACCGTTAGATCCAAAAACATATTACGTTTCAACAGTTCCAATTTATTTCAATATCGGGTACATTATCGCACTTAACATCGGTACCTTTGTATTATGCTTACTCATGTTAATTATTCCATCGGTAATTGTATCAAAAATTTCACCGGTAAAAGCCATTCGTTTCGAGTAAATTTTAAACTTTTTTTGGGCGTTACCACCAGGGTCGCGCTATCCGTTACTAGTTTTGGCTCGATGCGCGCCTCGCCAAAAGCTAACCACTACTATCGCTAACGTGAAATACTGAGCGTAGCCGAAGTACGGGTAAACACTGTTGGTCGTTTTTTTAAATCATCGTGAAGACTATTCGTTTAATTCTAAAACAATTCCGTACTTTTGCAACCGCAAAAAATAACAAATGAACTACGCAAACAACATATTAGAAACCATAGGTAATACGCCATTAGTAAAAATAAATAAGCTAACCGAAGAACTTCCATGTTTAGTACTTTCAAAATACGAAACCTTTAATCCAGGTAATTCTGTAAAAGATCGTATGGCACTTAAAATGATAGAAGATGCAGAAGCAGACGGACGTTTAAAACCAGGCGGAACTATTATAGAAGGTACTTCTGGTAATACAGGTATGGGATTAGCATTAGCTGCGATTGTAAAAGGATACAAATGTATTTTTGTAATGGCAGATAAACAAAGTAAAGAAAAAGTAGATATCTTAAAAGCTGTAGGAGCAGAAGTTGTAGTTTGTCCAACTGCGGTAGAACCAGATGATCCACGATCATACTACTCAGTATCCAAAAGATTAAGTACCGAGATTGAAAACAGTTGGTACGTTAACCAATATGATAACCCAAGTAATGCAAAAGCACATTACGAAAGTACAGGCCCAGAAATCTGGCAACAAACCGAAGGTAAAGTCACACACTTTGTAGTTGGTGTTGGTACTGGCGGAACTATTTCTGGAGTTGGAAAATATTTAAAAGAACAAAATCCAAACGTTAAAGTTTGGGGTGTAGATACCTACGGAAGTGTGTTTAAAAAATATCACGAAACAGGAATCTTTGATGAAAACGAAATCTATCCATACGTAACCGAAGGTATTGGCGAAGATATTTTACCAGAAAATGTAGATTTTAGCATTATCGATGGGTTTACAAAAGTAACCGATAAAGATGCAGCGGTATACACACAAAGACTAGCTAAAGAAGAAGGTATGTTTTTAGGTAATAGTGCAGGAGCAGCTATAAAAGGTGTGTTGCAATTAAAAGAGCACTTTAAGCCAGAAGATGTAGTTGTGGTTTTATTTCATGATCACGGAAGCAGATACGTTGGTAAAATGTTTAATGACGATTGGATGCGCGAAAAAGGTTATATTGAATAACACCATTCCCGCTAAAGCAGAAATCTTCTTAAATAAAATTATCCAAGGTCACTTAGACTAAAAGTAGAAATCACACTAGTATCGTCACGAGTGAGATAGCTCACTTTCGTTAGATATGATAAAAAAACTCACAGTAGTTAACTGTGAGTTTTTTTATAAGAATATTTTAAGTGTTGACAATTAATTCAATACTTAAAATAAATTCGTATTTTCAAACCATGCAAGAAGACTTTTTACACTACCTCTGGAAATACAAAAAGTTTGAAACAACTAACCTGAGAACTACAAACGGTGAGGTTGTTTCTGTCAAAAATTTTGGGTCACATAACTTAAATGCTGGACCTGATTTTTTTAATGCACAAATAACTATTGGTAATCAACTTTGGGCAGGAAATGTAGAAATTCACATTAAATCTAGTGATTGGTTTGTGCATAATCATGAGGTAGATACTAATTATGATAATGTTATTTTACATGTGGTTTGGCAACACGATACCGATGTGTTTAGAAAAGATAATACAGCTATACCAACGTTGGTGCTTAAAGATTATGTGCACTTATCGGCATTAAATAATTATCAAAAGTTGTTTAGCAGTAACACAACTTGGATTAATTGTGAAAATGACATTAACCAAATACCAGATTTTGTAATTAACAATTGGTTAGAACGTTTATTTTTTGAGCGTTTAGAACAAAAAGCTAAGGTCATTAATACAGTTTTAGAACAATCCAAAAATAATTGGGAAGCAGTTTTATTTAAACTATTAGCTAAAAACTTTGGGTTAAAAGTTAACGGAGATGCTTTTTTAAGCGTTGCAAATAGTTTTGATTTTTCGGTAGTAATGAAGCAACAAAACAGTCTTCAAAACTTAGAAGCTTTGTTTTTTGGTCAAGCAGGTTTGCTAGAAAATGATGTTCAAGATGCTTACTTTTTACAGTTACAGAAAGACTATCAATTTTTGTGTCAAAAGTTTGGGATAAACAATAGTAATGTATTACCAATGCAATTCTTTAGGTTGCGTCCTCCTAATTTTCCTACAATTCGTTGGTCTCAATTGGCTAATTTATATGTAGAACACAAAAATTTATTTTCAAAAATTATAGACTGTAAAACTAAAGAAGATATTTATGATGTTTTTAATGTAAGCACTTCAGAATATTGGGATACACATTACACATTTGGCAAAGTTTCCAAAAAAGTCAGCAAAAAAATCAGTACTTCATTTGTAGATTTATTAATCGTAAATACCATTGTTCCGCTTAAATTTTGCTATGCAAAACAACAAGGAAAGGATATTAATGAAGAGTTGATACAATTATTATCTCAAGTTTCAGCAGAAAAAAATAGTATTATCGATAAATTTGATTCATTAAATGTAAAAGCAACTTCAGCATTACAGAGTCAAGCATTACTTCAACTAAAGAATGAATATTGTAGTAAAAATAAATGTTTGCAATGTGCTGTTGGTAATACAGTATTAACTAATTAGTTTCATTTTGAATAACACTATTTGTTAAAAGAAAAAATAGCAACAAACCCTAAAAATAATTACCTTGCAGTATGAAAATGTCTTACAAACCATTATTATATTTTCAAAAACACGGTTATCAAGTGTGTCAGCGTATTGCAGACCGTTTGGGTATACGCGCCAAAGTAGTACGTACCAGTTTTATGTATTTAACTTTTGTAACTGTAGGTTTTGGATTTGCTTTGTACTTATTTTTAGCATTTTGGATGCGTGTTAAAGACTTAATTTATACAAAAAGATCTTCGGTTTTTGACTTATAAAAATTATGACTAACCCAATTATTCAGCTTTTTAGATCTAAAGTTTACACTGCAGTTTTGCTATTAGCAATATTGCTAGTTATTGGTGTTTTAGGTTTTAGATTTATGTCTCATTATAGTTGGGTAGATGCGTTGTATATGACCGTGATTACTATAACTACCGTAGGTTTTGGAGAAGTACAGCCTTTAGACGACGTGTCTAAAATATTCACCATGTTTTTAATTTTGACAAGTGTGGTTATTGTTGGTTACGCCATTACCGTTATTACTGAATATATTTTAAGCCGAAATAATATTGAAGAATTAAAACAAAAGAAAATGCAGAAAAAAATTGATGCACTGTCCAATCACATCATTATTTGTGGTTACGGTCGAAACGGGAAACAAGCTGCAACAAAGTTGTTAGCTTACAACAAACCTTTTGTTATTATTGAAAAAAATAAAGATACAATAGATAAGTTTCAAGATGATAAGATGATGTTTATCTTAGGAAATGCTAACGAAGACGAAATCTTGCATCAAGCAGGTATAGACCGTGCAAGTACGTTAATTTCGGCACTTCCAAATGATGCAGATAATTTGTTTGTAGTACTTTCGGCTAGACAAATCAAAAAAGACTTACGTATTATTAGTCGTGCCTCTCAAGAAACGTCTTATGAAAAACTAAAATTAGCAGGAGCAAATAATGTAATCTTACCAGACAGAATTGGTGGTGACCACATGGCGTCTTTAGTCGTAGTTCCAGATTTAATCGAATTTATAGACAACCTTGCTATTGTTGGAGAAACTAATATAAATATTGAAGAAATTAGCGCCGAAAAACTTTACGACGTTAATAAATACGAAAGAACTATAAAAGACTTAGATCTGCGTCACAAAACAGGTTGTACAGTAATCGGGTACAAAGGTCAACACGGAGAATATATTGTTAACCCAGAAGCTGACCAAAAATTAATGCCAAATTCCAAAATAATTGTACTTGGAAGACCAGAACAAATTAATAAATTAAACACGCTTTATAAGCTTGATTAACTACGGATTTAACAGCTTATGTTTTAAAAATTCATCATTTTTTTGCATATTGCTAACCTTAACTAAACTTTTAACTAACAATTTAAAATAATTATGAAGAAATATCTTCTTTCAATCTTCACGATGATTGTACCAATAATCACGTTTGCACAAGATAGTACTGCAGAAAAATTTGACGCTGTATTTAAAAAATATACAGGCTGGTTTGTAGAAGGAATATTTGCAGAAATACCTTTTACTGATGATATTCAAATTCCTTGGGTTCTATTTGTGTTAATAGGAGGAGCATTATTCTTTACAATATACTTTAAATTTATCAATTTTACTGGATTTAAAACAGCAGTAAAAGTTGTTCAAGGAAAATACGAAGACATAGAAAAGCATGGTGTAGATACACTTTACGGTGATCAAACACCAGGTGGAGATGTTTTTGAAACAATAAGAGATGAAGGAGCAGATGGGGAAGTGTCACACTTTCAGGCATTAACCGCAGCATTATCTGCAACAGTAGGTTTAGGTAATATTGCTGGTGTAGCGGTAGCTTTATCTATTGGTGGACCAGGAGCAACATTTTGGATGATTGTTGCAGGTCTTTTAGGTATGGCTTCAAAATTTGCAGAATGTACACTTGGTGTAAAATATAGAGATGTAGGTGAAGACGGAACAGTTTACGGTGGACCAATGTATTATTTATCTAAAGGTTTAAAAGAAAAAGGTGCTGGTGGCGTTGGTAAAGTATTAGCAGTAATCTTTGCTATTTTTGTTATCGGTGGATCTTTTGGTGGAGGAAATATGTTCCAAGCCAACCAAGCAGCTGCACAGTTTACAAAATTATTTGGTTTAACTGGTGATAATGCAGGTATGTACTTTGGTATAGTAATGGCTGCATTAGTGGCAGTTGTTATTATTGGAGGAATTAAACGTATTGCCTCTGTTACAGAAAAAGTTGTACCATTTATGGCTGGTATTTATGTGTTAGCAGCATTAATAATTTTATTTGCCAACTTCACTTTAATAGATGATGCTTTTGCTTTAATCTTTGAAGGTGCATTTTCTGGATTAGGAATAGCAGGTGGTTTAATTGGTGTTATGATACAAGGTGTACGTCGTGGTGCATTTTCTAATGAAGCTGGAGTTGGTTCTGCAGCAATTGCACACTCGGCTGTACGTACAAAATATCCTGCAAGTGAAGGTATTGTTGCGTTATTAGAACCTTTTGTAGATACAGTTGTAATTTGTACAATGACGGCTTTAGTAATTATTATCACAAACTTTGGTGGTGATGAGTCTGCAGTTAGCGGTACGTTTATGCAATACGGTGTAGAGGTAAAAGAAGGTGTAGAAATTACGGCAACAGCATTTGATAGTGTGATTCCTCACTTCTCAATTGTATTAACTATTGCGGTAATCTTATTTGCATTTAGTACAATGATATCTTGGTCTTACTACGGTATGCAAGGTTGGGCTTTCCTTTTTGGAAAAGGAAAAGTAACAGATTTAATTTATAAAATCTTATTCTTATTCTTTGTAATTGTAGGTGCATCTATTAGTTTAGGAGCGGTAATCGATTTCTCTGACGCCATGATTTTTGCAATGGTGGTGCCAAATATTATTGGTGTAGTTATGTTATCTCCAATTATTAGAAAAGAACTTAAAAAATACATGAACGCTATCAATAAAAAAGAAGATGCTTTAGAAGATGGAGCAACAGACTTGGTTGACGAAATGTAAAAAACATATTAAAATGAATATCAAATCCCATTTCACGTTTTCTAATCAACAAAGAAATGGGATTTTTTTATTGTTGCTACTCATTATAATAATCCAGTTGTTTATCCATTTTGGATCAGACTATTTTTTTAAAACTGAAGTCATTTCTACAGAAAACAATAAAGAATTATTGGCTTTTACCGCTCAAATCGATTCTTTAAAACAAGTCGAAATAGAAAACAGAAAGCCTAAAATTTATCCTTTTAACCCAAACTTTATAACCGATTATAAAGGATACACTTTAGGAATGTCTCAAGAAGAGATTAATAGACTGCTTCAGTTTAGAAAACAAGACAAATGGATTAATTCAGTTGCACAATTTCAAGAGGTAACTAAAGTTTCAGATTCTTTACTAAATCAAATTTCGCCTTACTTTAAATTTCCAGATTGGGTCACTAATCCAAAGCCAAAAAAGTATACGCAAAACTTTTCCGCGAAAGCGAAAGAAAAAACTTCTGCACAAAAAATAGATATTAATATAGCAACCGCAAGTCAGCTTCAAAAAGTATACGGAATTGGCGAAGCACTTTCGGCAAGAATTATAAAATACAGAACAAAAATAAATGGGTTTTATGATTTGATAGAACTTACAGAAGTTTATGGTTTGTCGCCAGAAGTTATAGAAAATGTCAAGCTTGATTTTGAGGTTAAAACTCCAAGAAAAATAAATAAAATTTCTCTAAACAAAGCAACAAGAGATCAGTTAGTGACGATTATATATATTGATTACGAAGTGGCTCACAATATTATAGAACAAAGAACATTGCGCGATGGTTTTTCTAGCTTAGAAGATTTGAAAAAAGTTAAAGGTTTTCCGCTTAAAAAATTTGATATAATTAAGTTATCTTTACAGCTCAATTAAAAAAACTAACAAGCTATGGAGAGTATGTACTTCACTGAAGAACATCAATTATTTAGAAACAGTTTACGCGATTTTTTACAAAAGGAAGTCGTGCCACATATTGAAAAATGGGAAAAAACTGGTACTATAGAGCGATTTATTTGGAATAAATTTGGAGAAATGGGCTTTTTAGGAATCAGTTACCCTGAAAAGTACGGCGGATTAGACTTAGATATCTTCTACATGATTATTCTTTTAGAAGAATTACAGCGTGTCAATTCTGGTGGTTTTGCAGCTGCTATTTGGGCGCATACTTATCTTGCAATGACGCACCTTAATGCAGAAGGTAGCGAAGCAATTAAAGAAAAATATCTATCGGCAAGTATCGCAGGAGATATGATTGGTTGTTTATGTATTACAGAGCCTTTTGGTGGAAGTGATGTTGCTGGAATGAGAACAACCGCTGTTAAAAAAGGAGATACCTATGTTATTAATGGTTCTAAAACGTTTATTACTAACGGAATTTATAGCGATTACTTAATCGTTGCTGCAAAAACTAATCCAGAGTTAGGAAATAAAGGCATTAGCATATTTTTAATAGATAGAGATACACCTGGTGTATCTGCAACTAAGTTAGATAAATTAGGTTGGCGTGCCTCAGATACAGGTGAAATAGCATTTGATAACGTAACTATTCCTGCATCAAATTTAATGGGAGAAGAAAATAAAGGCTTCCCGTACATTATGCAACACTTTGCTTTAGAGCGTTTGATTATGGGTGTAAATGCACATGCTAGAACACAATATGCTTTAGAGTACACTTTAGAATATATGTCAAATCGTGAAGCGTTTGGTAAAACTATTGATAGATTTCAAGCATTAAGACATAAAATTGCAGAACACTACACAGAGTTAGAATTGTGTAAGACATTTAATTACAACATTGCTTTTAGATTAGATAAAGGCGAATACGTAGTTAAAGAAGCAACTATGTCTAAATTAAAATCCACTAAAGTTGCAGACGATGCTATTTATGATTGTTTACAGTTTTTAGGTGGTTATGGTTATATGGAAGAATATCCTTTAGCAAGATTGTTCCGTGATAGTCGTTTAGGACCAATTGGTGGAGGAACCTCTGAAATATTAAGAGAAATAATAGCCAAAATGGTCATTGACGGTAAAGACTATAAGCCAGCTACAAAGTGAAAAATGTCCCATTATATGAAATTATCTTACTTAAAACACAGTCTTAAATTAATTGTATTTTTAATAAGTATCACCGCTTTTTCTCAGCACGAGCTTAAAAACAAAGTTGTAGACTTTGTAAACCTGTTACCTATAGAAAATGCAAGTGTTTATGTTCAAAATACAACCATAGGTACAGTAACCAATGCAGATGGTAAGTTTGTGCTTTTAGTACCAGAAGAAATGGTTAAAGATACTTTAGTAATTTCTTCAATAGGTTTTAAAAGTTATAAAGTGCCGGTTGATGAGTTTGATAATTCATTTGAAGTTTTTCTTGAAGAAGATGTCGCAACTTTAGAAGAAGTGGTTTTAAATGCAACACCAAGACCAAAAACAGGTGACAGTATTGTGCTTCGTGCTTTAGAGCGTTTAGATAGAAATTTTCCATCACAAGCTTATCTTCAAAAAGGATTCTTAAGACATAAAGAGCGAAATAAAAAACAGTTTAAATGGCTAATTGAAAGTGCGATTACCGTTTACGACGATACAACGTATGGTAATGGTGAAACTGATAATCTAAAAATAAACGTAGACGAAGTAAGAAAAAGTTACGATTTAAGAGATGTAGATAGTCTTTTTGCATATTCAACGTATTTAAAATATAACGCCAACGTTAATTTAAAACCTAAAAACTTAAGAAGAGATACTATAAAAACATCATCTCTTGTTAAAGCAATTAAATGGAATGACACCAGAGTAAACGGGTTAGAAGGTTTATTTAAAGGTAAGTTGAATTTAGTAAGAAACTCAAAAAGTCCGGACGCCTTATTTGGAGAAGATGTGCTTGCTACGCACAAATTTAGATTAGACACCATATTGGTAGATAACGAACGTAAGATTTATAAAATACAAATAGATAAATCAAGAGAATACGTAGGTTTAGATACCGAAGGTATTTTTAACGAAGGTTACAACGCTAAAGGATGGATATATATTTATTGGGATAATTTTGCAATAAAAAAGATAGAATACGATTTAGTAGCCGCATCTCCAGCTCAAAAAACAAGAAGTAAAAGATTATTTGATACACAGACCAACCATAAATTAGTGATTAGTTATATGGAGTATCAAGACAAGATGTATCCTAACTACATTTATTACGAAACACCAAAATTGGTTAACGTAGGTTTAAAGAATGATCAAAACTTAACCGAAGAAGAACAAGAACGCTACAATAAAGAAGAACGTTTTTATTACACAGTACAAGAAATATTATTTACCGAAATAATTTTAGACGAAGAAAAACTATCGCAAGTAAATACAGCAAATTGGGATCCAGATATTTTTGCAAAGAAACCTTATCATAAATCATTTTGGGATAGCTACAATACCTTATTAGAAAGTGAAGAAGATGAGCAACTTATCAAGGATCTAACTAAAAGATCTTCACTCTATAATAAAAATTAAAAGGTAAAAAATAAAGAGGTTAAAATATTTTTCAATAAAAGTTGAAATATTTAAAATACTTTCTATATTTGCAGACCAAAATTTTAAAAGAGAGGAGGTTAAGACACTATGTTAATAATTCCATTAAAAGACGGAGAGAATATAGAAAGAGCGTTAAAACGTTACAAACGTAAGTTTGACAGAACAGGAGCGCGTAAAGCTTTATACGAGCGTAAGCAATTCGAAAAGCCTTCAGTTGTTAAAAGAGCACAAGTTCAAAAAGCACAATATATTCAAAGACTAAGAGATCAAGAGTCAATCTAAGTTTCTAAGTCAAAAGATATTAAATCCCACTTAAATCAAGTGGGATTTTTTTATGTTCAAAAATTAATAGTGTATATTTATAGTTCATCTTAAAAGTATGTTGTTACATTCATTTCTTGATTATTTACTACTCGAAAAAAACTATTCAGAGCTTACCATAAAAGCTTATGGTAAAGACATACAATCGTTTCTGGATTTTTTAAAAGAAGAATATAAAGATGAAAACCTAAAAGAAGTTAACTACGCTCAAATAAGAACTTGGATTATAAAAATGGTTAATCAAAATATTTCTAACAGAAGTATTAACCGAAAAATTTCATCTTTAAATAGCTTTTTCAAGTTTTTAATTAAAACAGAACACATTAAAATAAACCCATTAGTTAAGCATAAAGCCTTAAAAACTAGCAAAAAAGTACAAGTTCCTTTTTCTGAAGAAGAAATAAATTCTGTATTAAATAAAATAAGTCACGCAAATAGTTTTGAAGGTTTAAGAAACAAACTTATTATCGAGCTTTTTTACGCTACAGGAATAAGAAGGGTAGAACTTATCAACATCAAGTTAAAAAACATAGATCTTGAAAGTAAAACTGTTAAAATACTAGGTAAAAGAAATAAGGAGCGTGTAATTCCGTTGTTAAATATGCTTGTAGAAAGCATAAAAATGTATTTAGAAAAACGAAAGTCTTTAGAAGTAATAGAAGATAAAGATTATTTACTGTTAACAGCTAAAGGTGTTAAATTATACGAAACACTTGTTTATAGAATAATCAATGAGTATTTTAGTCTAGCTTCAAGCAAAGTAAAAAGAAGTCCACATATACTCAGGCATTCGTTTGCAACGCACCTATTAAACCAAGGAGCAGAGCTTAATGCGGTAAAAGAACTTTTAGGGCATTCGTCATTAGCAGCAACGCAAGTATATACACATAATAGTATAGCAGAGCTAAAAAAAGTTTACGCAAAAGCACATCCAAGAAGTAAGAAGGACTAATTGTTTAACCAAAAATTAATTCTCATGGAGGTAAACACACAAGCAGTTAATTTTAACGCAAAACCACAGTTACTAGAATTTATTCAAAGAAGAATGAATAAGCTAGAGCAATTTTATGACAAAGTCATACAAACAGATGTCTATTTAAAAGTAGAAAACACAAATAATAAATCAAACAAGATATTTGAAGCCAAGATAAATATACCAGGAGATAGTTTAGTAGTCAAAAAGCAATGTAAAACATTTGAAGAAGGAGTAGATACAGCAATTTCTTCTTTAAAAAGACAGCTTCAAAAGCGAAAACAAAAATTAAGAGCACATTTTTAAAATATTTCTTAAAAAATGTTTTGAATAAAAAAATAAATATATACATTTGCAGTCCGTTAGAAATAGCGGGCTTTTTTTGTAGTGTAAAAAAAGCAAAAAAGCCGATGTAGCTCAGCTGGCTAGAGCAGCTGATTTGTAATCAGCAGGTCGTGGGTTCGAGTCCCTCCATCGG
>NZ_JAYMEM010000030.1:127215-145998 GCF_037029465.1 Mesoflavibacter sp. CH_XMU1404-2
GTTTAGATAAAAACTTAATAAGGGTTTTTACGTTCATATAAAGAGTGAAAAGTTTAAATAGGGGAGATACTCAAGCGGCCAACGAGGGCAGACTGTAAATCTGCTGACTATGTCTTCGCAGGTTCGAATCCTGCTCTCCCCACTTTTTTAAACTTAAATTAAGGATTTTAAATAATTGCGGGAGTAGCTCAGTTGGTAGAGCGTCAGCCTTCCAAGCTGAATGTCGCCGGTTCGAACCCGGTCTCCCGCTCTAATATTTAAGCCGGTGTAGCTCAGGGGTAGAGCGTTTCCTTGGTAAGGAAGAGGTCACGGGTTCAAATCCCGTCATTGGCTCTATATTTAAACAGAAAATTAGAATACACTAATATTATTATATAACTAAGATTAAATTATTAAAACATGGCAAAGGCAACTTTCGATCGTTCAAAACCACACTTAAATATTGGTACTATTGGACACGTAGATCACGGTAAAACAACTTTAACTGCTGCTATTACTAAAGTATTAGCTGATGCAGGTTTATCAGAATCAAGAGATTTCGATACTATCGATAACGCTCCAGAAGAAAAAGAAAGAGGTATTACAATTAATACATCTCACGTAGAATATCAAACAGAAAAGCGTCACTACGCACACGTTGACTGTCCAGGTCACGCCGATTACGTAAAGAACATGGTAACTGGTGCTGCGCAAATGGATGGTGCAATCTTAGTGGTTGCTGCAACAGATGGTCCTATGCCGCAAACTCGTGAGCACATCTTGTTAGGTCGTCAGGTAGGTATTCCTCGTATTGTTGTTTTCTTAAACAAAGTAGATATGGTAGACGATGCTGAGCTTTTAGAGTTAGTTGATATGGAGGTTAGAGAATTATTATCTTTCTATGAGTATGATGGAGATAATGGGCCTGTAATTTCTGGTTCTGCTTTAGGTGCGCTTAACGGTGAGCAAAAGTGGGTTGACACTGTAATGGAATTAATGAATGCAGTAGATGAGTGGATTGAAGAGCCTGTTCGTGATATGGATAAGCCTTTCTTAATGCCAATCGAGGATGTATTCTCTATTACTGGTCGTGGTACTGTAGCAACTGGTCGTATCGAAACTGGTGTAGCTCAAACAGGTGATCCAGTAGAAATTATTGGTATGGGTGCAGAGAAATTAACTTCTACTATTACGGGTATCGAAATGTTCCGTCAAATATTAGATAGAGGCGAAGCTGGTGATAACGCTGGTATCTTATTAAGAGGTATTGAGAAAACTCAAATCTCTAGAGGTATGGTAATCACTAAACCAGGATCTGTGACACCACACGCTAAATTTAAAGCAGAGGTTTATATCCTTAAAAAAGAAGAAGGTGGACGTCACACTCCATTCCACAATAACTACCGTCCTCAATTCTATGTGCGTACAACTGACGTAACAGGAACAATTTCACTTCCTGATGGAGTAGAGATGGTAATGCCAGGAGATAACTTAACTATCACTGTTGAGTTAATTCAACCAATTGCAATGAACGTAGGTTTACGTTTCGCTATCCGTGAAGGAGGTAGAACAGTTGGTGCTGGTCAGGTAACTGAGATTTTAGACTAAGTTTTGGTCTTCTAAAATAAAAATTAAGGTGCTTCGTTTTTCGAAGCGCCTTGATTTATATTAACGGGTTTAGCTCAGTTGGTAGAGCACTGGTCTCCAAAACCAGGTGTCGGGAGTTCGAGTCTCTCAACCCGTGCAAAATAAATAGAATCTTTTGAGGTTTTATTTGAGCTTAAAAATTAAAATGTCTACTCTTTTAAGAAGAGACATAAATAAATAAAATTATGGCTGGAGTAGTAAATTACATAAAAGAATCATTTACAGAACTAAAGAATAATGTAAGTTGGACACCATGGGCAGAAGCTCAAAGTTTAACTATTCTAGTAGCTGTTTTTTCAATCATCTTTTCACTAGCTATTTGGGGAGTAGATACGGTTTTTAGTAAAGTAATAAGTTTATACTTTAATCTAATAAACGGATAATATATAATGGCTGAAGTTGGAGAAAAAAAATGGTATGTTGTAAGAGCAGTTAGTGGACAAGAAAATAAGGTCAAGACTTATATTGAAAACGAAATTGCAAGACTTGGGTTACAAGATTATGTAGAACAAGTATTAGTTCCTACAGAAAAGGTAGTTCAAATACGTAACGGAAAGAAAATAAACAAAGAAAAAGTTTATTTCAGTGGTTACATTATGATTAAAGCTAATCTTTCTGGAGAAATTCCTCACATTATTAAATCTGTTACAAATGTAATCGGTTTTTTAGGAGCTACAAAAGGAGGTGATCCATTACCATTAAGACAATCTGAAGTAAACAGAATGTTAGGTAAAGTTGATGAGTTAGCTGTAGATACAGATGTTAACGTAGCTATTCCTTACACAGTTGGAGAAACAGTAAAAGTTATCGATGGGCCATTTAATGGTTTTGATGGTACTATAGAAAATATTAACGAAGAAAAGCGTAAGCTAGAAGTAATGGTAAAAATATTTGGAAGAAAAACACCATTAGAATTAAGCTATATGCAAGTTGAGAAAATATAATAATTGTTACACTAAGGAAAGTACTCATTGCTTCCAAAAAATGAGTATGAAACTAAATTATTCAAAATGGCAAAAGAATTAGGAAAAGTAGTTAAACTACAAGTAAGGGGAGGCGCAGCGAACCCATCGCCGCCGGTTGGACCCGCTTTAGGTGCTGCTGGAGTTAATATCATGGAGTTCTGTAAGCAGTTTAATGCAAGAACCCAAGATAAAGCTGGTAAAGTTTTACCAGTGGTGATTTCTGTCTACAAAGACAAGTCATTTGACTTTGTGATCAAAACACCACCTGCAGCAGTTCAATTATTAGAAGCGGCCAAAGTAAAAAAAGGTTCAGGTGAACCTCATGTAAGAAAAGTAGCGAAAGTTTCTTGGGATCAAATCAGAACTATTGCAGAAGATAAAATGCAAGATTTAAATGCATTTACATTAGACTCTGCAATGAAAATGATTGCTGGTACTGCAAGATCTATGGGTATAACTGTTAAAGGTGGAGATGCACCAAATTAACCTAAAAAGATTTTAAGAAAATGGCAAGATTAACAAGAAAACAAAAAGAAGCTCAAGCAAAAATAGAAAAGGATAGATTATATTCTTTAGAAGAAGCTTCAGCTTTAGTAAAAGAAATAACAAACACTAAGTTTGATGCTTCTGTAGATTTAGCTGTAAGATTAGGAGTAGATCCTAGAAAAGCTAATCAAATGGTTAGAGGTGTTGTGTCTCTTCCTCACGGAACAGGTAAAGATGTTAAAGTATTAGCATTAGTTACACCAGACAAAGAAGAAGAAGCTAAAGAAGCAGGCGCAGATTACGTTGGTTTAGATGAATACCTTGATAAAATCAAAAGTGGTTGGACAGACGTAGACGTAATTATTACAATGCCTAGCGTTATGGGTAAATTAGGACCTTTAGGTCGTGTATTAGGACCAAGAGGATTAATGCCTAACCCAAAAACAGGAACAGTAACTATGGATATAGCTAAGGCTGTAACAGAAGTTAAAGCTGGTAAAATTGACTTTAGAGTTGATAAAACTGGTATAGTTCATGCATCAATAGGTAAAGCATCATTTACTGCTGATAAAATTGCGGGTAACGCAAACGAATTATTAACAACATTAATTAAACTTAAGCCAACTGCAGCTAAAGGTACTTATGTAAAAAGTATTTACATGTCAAGTACTATGAGCCCAAGTATTGCAATAGATACTAAAATAGGTTAAGTAGTTAAAAACTTTTATTATGACAAGAGAAGAAAAATCACAAGTAATTCAAGACTTAACTGCACAATTAGCCGATAATGCTAATATCTATATTGCAGATATTTCTGGATTAAATGCAGGTGCTACTTCAGACTTACGTCGTGCTTGTTTTAAAGCAAACGTAAAGTTAGCAGTAGTAAAAAATACATTACTTGAAAAAGCAATGGAAGCTTCAGATAAAGATTTTGGAGACTTACCATCTACTTTAAAGGGTAACACTTCGGTAATGTATTCTGAAACAGGAAACGCTCCTGCTAAAGTAATTAAAGCTTTCAGAAAAAAGTCTCAAAAGCCTTTATTAAAAGGTGCTTTTATTGAAGAAGCAATTTACTTAGGAGACGACCAGTTAGATGCTTTAGTAGACATCAAGTCAAGAGAAGAATTAATAGGAGATATCATTGGATTATTACAATCTCCAGCTAAAAATGTTATTTCAGCTCTTAAATCTGGTGGAAACACATTATCTGGTTTAGTTAAGACCTTATCTGAAAGAGAAGGTTAAAAAAGTACGCACTTTTACAATTATATATTAAATTAAAAAATTATTAAAACGATAGAAAAATGGCAGATTTAAAAGATTTCGCAGAACAATTAGTTAACTTAACAGTAAAAGAAGTAAACGAGTTAGCTACTATTTTAAAAGATGAATACGGTATAGAACCTGCTGCTGCTGCAGTAGCTGTTGCTGGTGGTCCTGCTGCTGGTGGTGGAGAAGCTGCAGAAGAAAAATCAGAATTCGACGTAGTTCTTAAATCAGCTGGAGCTTCTAAGCTTGCAGTTGTAAAATTAGTTAAAGAATTAACTGGTTTAGGATTAAAAGAAGCTAAAGAATTAGTTGATGGTGCACCAAGTAACATCAAAGAAGGAGTTTCTAAAGACGAAGCTGAAGGCTTAAAATCTTCATTAGAAGAAGCAGGAGCAGAGGTTGAGCTTAAGTAAGCTTAACACTTAAATTTTACAAAGGTTTAGGTCTGGAGAGTTGTCTCTTAGACCTAAACCATTTGTCGTATATAGTGATTAACTATATACAAACATTTTTTTTTAATCAAAATTTCGTCCATTGATGTTAGTAACACAAGCTGAAAGATTAAATTTCTCTTCTATTATAAATAGAACTGAATACCCAGACTTTATGGATATTCAGATTAAATCCTTCCAGGATTTTTTCCAGTTAGAAACTAAATCTGAAGAAAGAGGTGATGAAGGTTTATATAACACCTTCCTAGAAAACTTTCCAATTACAGACACACGTAATCAATTTGTTTTAGAATTTTTAGATTACTTTATAGATCCGCCAAGATACACAATTGAAGAGTGTATAGAAAGAGGATTAACTTATAGCGTTCCTTTAAAAGCAAGGTTAAAGTTATATTGTACAGACCCTGAACATGAAGATTTTGAAACCATTGTTCAAGATGTGTACTTAGGAACAATTCCTTACATGACTCCAAGTGGTACATTCGTTATTAACGGAGCAGAACGTGTAGTAGTATCTCAATTACATAGATCTCCAGGTGTATTCTTTGGTCAGTCTTTCCATGCCAATGGAACAAAATTATATTCGGCAAGAGTTATACCTTTCAAAGGTTCTTGGATTGAATTCGCAACAGATATTAACCAAGTAATGTACGCGTACATCGATAGAAAGAAAAAGTTACCTGTAACTACTCTTTTTAGAGCTATCGGTTTTGAGCGTGATAAAGATATATTAGAAATTTTTGACCTTGCAGAAGAAGTTAAAGTTTCAAAATCTGGACTTAAAAAAGTTTTAGGACGTAAGTTAGCAGCACGTGTACTTAATACATGGCACGAAGATTTCGTTGATGAAGATACAGGAGAAGTAGTTTCTATTGAGCGTAACGAAATTGTTTTAGATCGTGATACAGAATTAGACAAAGATAATATAGAAGAAATCCTAGAAGTTGGAGTTAAAACTATTCTTTTACATAAAGAAAGCTCTCAACAAGGAGATTACGCTATTATCCACAATACACTTCAAAAAGACCCAACAAACTCTGAAAAAGAAGCTGTAGAACATATTTATCGTCAATTACGTAATGCAGAACCGCCAGATGAGGAAACTGCACGTGGTATTATTGACAAATTATTCTTCTCTGACCAACGTTACTCTTTAGGTGAAGTAGGTCGTTATAGAATGAACAAAAAATTAGGTCTTGATATTGGTATGGACAAACAAGTTCTTACTAAAGAAGATATCATTACCATTATTAAATATTTAATCGAGTTAATCAACTCTAAAGCAGAGATTGATGATATTGATCACTTATCTAACCGTCGTGTACGTACAGTAGGAGAGCAGTTATCATCTCAGTTTGGTGTTGGTTTAGCACGTATGGCTCGTACCATTCGTGAGCGTATGAATGTACGTGATAACGAAGTGTTTACACCAATAGACTTAATTAATGCCAAGACGTTATCTTCAGTAATTAATTCATTCTTTGGTACAAACCAGTTATCTCAGTTTATGGATCAAACAAACCCATTAGCAGAGATTACTCACAAACGTCGTTTATCTGCATTAGGACCAGGTGGTTTATCTCGTGAGAGAGCAGGTTTCGAGGTTCGTGACGTTCACTATACTCACTACGGAAGACTTTGCCCTATTGAAACTCCTGAAGGTCCAAACATTGGATTAATTTCATCACTTTCAGTTTATGCTAAAGTGAACTCTATGGGATTCATTGAAACACCATATAGAAAAGTTGAAGATGGAGTAGTAGATATCAAAGGTGATCCAATATATTTAAGTGCAGAAGAAGAAGAAGAAAAATTAATCGCTCAAGCAACTGTAAAAGTTGATGACAATGGTAAGATCCTTCACGACAAAGTAATTGCTCGTATGGAAGGAGATTTCCCAGTAATGGATCCAAAAGAAATCCATTATACAGATGTAGCGCCTAACCAAATTTCTTCTATTTCGGCATCTTTAATTCCATTCTTAGAGCACGATGATGCCAACCGTGCATTGATGGGATCAAACATGATGCGTCAAGCAGTACCATTATTAAGACCTCAATCTCCTATCGTAGGAACAGGTCTTGAAAAGCAGGTAGCATCAGATTCTCGTGTATTAATTAATGCAGAAGGAAATGGTGTTGTAGAATATGTAGACGCTAATGAAATAGTAATAAAATACGAACGTACAGAAGATGAAGCTAAAGTAAGTTTTGATAGTGATGTTAAATCTTACCCTTTAATCAAGTTTAGAAAGACTAACCAAGGTACTTCAATTAACTTAAAACCAATCGTAAGAAAGGGAGATAAAGTTGTTAAAGGACAAGTACTAAGTGAAGGTTATGCAACTGAAAAAGGAGAATTAGCTTTAGGTAGAAACATGAAAGTTGCCTTTATGCCTTGGAAAGGGTATAACTTTGAGGATGCGATTGTGATTTCTGAAAAAGTAGTTCGTGAAGACATATTTACATCTATTCATATCGATGAGTATTCTCTTGAAGTAAGAGATACAAAATTAGGAAATGAAGAGTTAACTAATGACATACCAAACGTTTCAGAAGAAGCTACAAAAGACTTAGATGAACATGGTATGATTCGCGTTGGTGCAGAAGTAAAACCAGGAGATATCTTAATTGGTAAAATTACTCCAAAAGGTGAATCAGATCCAACTCCAGAAGAAAAACTTTTACGTGCTATATTTGGTGACAAAGCAGGAGATGTAAAAGATGCCTCTTTAAAAGCATCACCTTCATTACATGGTGTTGTAATTAACAAGAAGTTATTCTCTAGAGCAATTAAAGATAAGCGTAAGAGAGCTCAAGATAAAGAAGATATAGCAAAATTAGAAACGTTATATACTACTAAATTTGATGAGTTACAAGCTGTTTTAGTTGAAAAATTATTTGCAATTGTAAACGGAAAAACATCTCAAGGAATCTTTAATGATTTAGGTGAAGAAGTTTTACCAAAAGGTAAAAAATTCACTTTAAAGATGTTAAATGCTGTTGATGATTATACGCACTTAACAGGTGGTACTTGGACAACAGACGACCATACAAATAAATTAGTAGCAGACTTAATCCATAACTATAAGATTAAGGAGAACGATTTACAAGGTGCTCTTAGACGTGAGAAGTTTACAATCTCTGTAGGAGACGAGCTTCCTTCAGGAATCATCAAGCTTGCTAAAGTTTACATTGCTAAAAAGCGTAAACTTAAAGTAGGAGATAAGATGGCAGGACGACACGGTAACAAAGGTATTGTTGCTCGTATTGTACGTCAAGAAGATATGCCATTCTTAGAAGATGGAACACCGGTAGATATAGTACTTAACCCATTAGGTGTACCTTCTCGTATGAACATTGGTCAGATTTATGAAACTG
Source organism: Mesoflavibacter sp. CH_XMU1404-2 (assembly GCF_037029465.1). Taxonomy (NCBI): domain Bacteria; kingdom Pseudomonadati; phylum Bacteroidota; class Flavobacteriia; order Flavobacteriales; family Flavobacteriaceae; genus Mesoflavibacter; species Mesoflavibacter sp. CH_XMU1404-2. The sequence goes on from NZ_JAYMEM010000030.1 coordinate 135,400, forward strand.
TACTTGGTTGGGCAGGGCAAAACTTAGGTAAAAAGTTTGCTACACCAATCTTTGATGGTGCAACATTAGATCAAATTAATGAGCTAACAGACGAAGCAGGTATCCCAAGATTTGGACATACATATTTATATGATGGTGGAACAGGTGATCGTTTTGATCAACCGGCTACAGTAGGTGTGATTTACATGCTTAAACTTGGTCACATGGTTGATGATAAGATGCACGCACGTTCTATCGGACCATACTCTTTAATTACACAACAACCATTAGGTGGTAAAGCACAATTTGGAGGTCAGCGTTTTGGAGAGATGGAAGTTTGGGCACTAGAAGCATATGGTGCATCAAGTACACTTAGAGAAATCTTGACAGTAAAATCTGATGACGTGGTTGGTAGAGCTAAAACTTACGAAGCAATCGTAAAAGGTGAAGCTATGCCAGAACCAGGATTACCAGAATCTTTTAACGTATTAATGCACGAATTAAAAGGTTTAGGTTTAGACATTAGATTAGAAGAATAAAAAAATAGTAGTCAGTAATCAGTATGTATTCAATCTGCATACTGAAAGCTGGAGACTGAATACTATAAGAAATTATGGCTAGAAAACAAGATAAGAATTCAGTAAAGAGATTTAATAAAATCTCAATTGGTTTAGCATCACCAGAGTCTATTTTAGCAGAGTCTAGAGGTGAAGTTTTAAAACCAGAAACTATCAATTATCGTACTCATAAACCAGAAAGAGATGGTTTATTCTGCGAGCGTATTTTTGGTCCTGTAAAGGATTATGAGTGTGCTTGTGGTAAATATAAGCGTATTCGTTACAAAGGTATCGTATGTGACCGTTGTGGTGTAGAAGTAACAGAAAAGAAAGTACGTCGTGACCGCGTTGGACACATCAACTTAGTTGTGCCAGTAGCTCACATTTGGTACTTCCGTTCTTTACCAAACAAAATAGGATATTTATTAGGATTACCATCCAAAAAATTAGATATGATTATTTACTACGAACGTTACGTAGTAATTCAACCAGGTAATGTTAAAAATGAAGAAGGAGAACCATTACAAAAAATGGACTTCTTAACAGAAGAAGAATATTTAAATATTTTAGAAACACTTCCTCAAGACAATAACTATTTAGAAGATTCAGATCCTAATAAGTTTATTGCTAAAATGGGAGCAGAGTGTTTAATTGATTTATTAGCAAGAATAGACTTAGATGCTTTATCTTATGAATTAAGACATAAAGCAAACAACGAAACTTCTAAACAACGTAAAACAGAAGCTTTAAAACGTTTACAAGTTGTTGAAGCTTTACGTGAGTCTAATGAAAATAGAGAAAATCGTCCAGAATGGATGATAATGAAGGTGGTACCAGTAATTCCACCAGAATTAAGACCATTAGTACCATTAGATGGAGGACGTTTTGCAACTTCAGATTTAAATGATTTATACCGTCGTGTAATTATACGTAACAACCGTTTAAAGCGATTAGTAGAAATTAAAGCTCCTGAAGTAATTTTACGTAATGAGAAACGTATGTTACAAGAATCTGTAGATTCATTATTTGATAACACACGTAAATCTTCTGCTGTAAAAACAGACTCTAACAGACCATTAAAATCTTTATCAGATTCTTTAAAAGGTAAGCAAGGACGTTTCCGTCAAAACTTACTTGGTAAACGTGTAGATTATTCAGCACGTTCTGTAATTGTTGTAGGACCAGAATTAAAATTATTTGAATGTGGTCTTCCTAAAAATATGGCAGCAGAGTTATACAAGCCTTTCGTAATTAGAAAATTAATTGAGAGAGGAATTGTAAAAACTGTAAAGTCTGCAAAGAAAATTATAGATAAAAAAGAGCCAGTAGTTTGGGATATTTTAGAAAATGTTTTAAAAGGACATCCAGTACTTTTAAACCGTGCTCCTACGCTTCACAGACTTGGTATTCAAGCTTTCCAACCTAAATTAATAGAAGGTAAAGCTATACAGCTACACCCATTAGTGTGTACTGCATTTAACGCCGATTTTGATGGTGATCAAATGGCTGTTCACTTACCGTTAGGTCCAGAAGCTATTCTTGAAGCGCAATTACTTATGTTGGCGTCTCATAATATCTTAAACCCTGCAAACGGTTCACCAGTTACTGTACCATCTCAGGATATGGTTCTTGGTTTATATTATATGACTAAAGAGCGTAAATCTACTCCAGAAGTTCAAATAAAAGGAGAAGGTTTAACTTTTTATTCAGCAGAAGAAGTAACTATTGCTTACAATGAAAAGCGTGTTGACTTAAACGCAGGAATTAAAGTTAGAGCAATCGATTTTAATGAAGACGGAGAGTTAGTACCACAAATTATAGAAACTACAGTCGGACGTGTACTTTTCAATGAAAAAGTACCAGCTGCTGCAGGTTATATAAACACGGTATTAACAAAGAAAGCTTTAAGAGATATCATTGGTAATATCTTAAAAGTTACTAGCGTACCAGAAACAGCTCAGTTCTTAGATGAAATAAAAACTTTAGGATACAACTTTGCCTTTAGAGGTGGTTTATCTTTCAGTTTAGGAGATATCATTATTCCTGCAGAAAAGCAATCAATGATTGATGCTGCTAACAAAAAAGTAGATGTTATTACTGGTAACTATAACATGGGATTAATTACTAATAACGAACGTTATAACCAAGTAATTGACGAGTGGACATCTACCAATGCCGAGTTAACAGAATTATCTATGAAACGTATTAGAGAAGACCAACAAGGGTTTAACTCTGTATACATGATGCTTGATTCTGGAGCTCGTGGATCTAAAGAGCAAATTCGTCAGTTAACCGGTATGCGTGGATTAATGGCTAAGCCTAAAAAATCTAACGCTGGTGGTGGAGAGATTATTGAAAACCCAATTCTTTCTAACTTTAAAGAAGGACTTTCAATTTTAGAATACTTTATCTCTACTCACGGTGCTCGTAAAGGTCTTGCCGATACCGCACTTAAAACAGCCGATGCAGGTTACTTAACTCGTCGTTTAGTGGATGTATCTCAAGACGTTATTGTAAATAGTGAAGATTGTGGTACTTTAAGAGGTGTAGAAGTTGCACCACTTAAAAAGAATGACGAAGTTGTAGAAAGTTTAGGTGAAAGAATTGTTGGACGTGTATCATTAAATGATGTTTATGATCCATTAACAGAAGAAGTATTAGTAGAAGCTGGTCAATTAATTGACGAAGCAATTGCTGATAAAATAGAAAAATCACCTATAGAGTCTATAGAAGTACGTTCACCATTAACATGTGAGGCTAAGAAAGGTATTTGTGCACAATGTTACGGTCGTAACCTAGCAACCAACAAAATGGTTCAACGTGGTGAAGCTGTAGGTGTTGTAGCAGCTCAGTCTATTGGAGAGCCAGGAACACAGTTAACACTTCGTACTTTCCACGTAGGAGGTATTGCAGGAAACATTTCAGAAGAAAATAAATTAATAGTTAAGTTTGATGGTGTTGCCGAAATTGATGACCTTAAAACAGTAAAAGGTACTGATAATGAAGGTAACGAAGTAGATGTTGTAATCTCTCGTACATCAGAACTTAAATTAGTAGATAAAAAGACAGGTATTGTTTTAAGTACTAACAATATCCCTTATGGGTCACATATCTTTGTTAAGAGTGGAGATAAATTAACTAAAGGAGATGTTGTTTGTTCTTGGGATCCATATAACGGAGTAATTATCTCAGAATTTGCTGGAAAAGTAAGATATGAAAATATCGAGCAAGGTGTTACTTATCAAGTAGAAATTGATGAGCAAACAGGTTTCCAAGAAAAAGTAATTTCTGAATCAAGAAACAAAAAATTAATACCTACTCTTATTATAGAAGATAGTAAGGGAGAAGCAATCCGTTCTTACAATTTACCAGTAGGAGCACACATTATGATTGATGATGGTGATAAGATTAAGGTTGGAAAAATCTTAGTTAAGATACCACGTAAATCTGCTAAAGCAGGTGATATTACAGGAGGTTTACCACGTGTAACAGAATTATTTGAAGCACGTAACCCTTCTAACCCAGCTGTTGTTAGTGAAATTGATGGAGTTGTATCTTTTGGTAAAATTAAAAGAGGTAACCGCGAGATTATTGTAGAGTCTAAATTAGGAGATATTAAGAAGTACTTGGTTAAATTATCTAACCAAATCTTAGTACAAGAAAATGACTTTGTAAAAGCAGGTATGCCTTTATCTGACGGTTCTGTAACACCTAACGATATCTTAAATATTAAAGGTCCTTCAGCAGTACAACAATACTTAGTTAATGAAGTACAAGAAGTTTACCGTTTACAAGGAGTAAAAATTAATGATAAGCATTTTGAAGTTGTTGTAAGACAAATGATGCGTAAAGTTAGAATTATTGACTCTGGAGATACTGTATTCTTAGAAAACCAACTAATTCATAAATCAGATTTCATAGAAGAAAATGATGAAATCTTTGGAATGAAAGTAGTAGAAGATGCAGGAGATTCTTCAAACTTAAAAGAAGGTCAGATAGTTTCTGCTTTCCAATTAAGAGACGAAAATTCTATACTTAAACGTGAAGATAAAAAGTTAGTTGTAGCTAGAGACGCTAGACCTGCCACAGCAACACCTATCTTACAAGGTATTACAAGAGCATCACTTCAAACTAAGTCGTTTATTTCAGCAGCATCGTTCCAAGAAACAACAAAAGTTCTTAATGAGGCAGCAGTAAGCGGAAAAGTTGATACTTTAGAAGGTCTTAAAGAAAATGTAATTGTAGGTCATCGTATACCAGCAGGAACAGGTATGAGAGCTTATGATAATATTATAGTAGGATCTAAAGAAGAATTTGATCAAATGATGAAAGCTAAACAAGAGGTTAACTTTAACTAATTGCTTAAAATAAGACATCATTTAAAATAAATTATAATAATTATAAGAATCCTGCCTTGTGCAGGATTCTTTATTTAAAAGAAAATAACATGTCAGACAATAAAGACAATAAGCAAAAACAAGGACAAATTAATATTGAGTTAGATGAGAAAGTTGCAGAAGGAACATATTCAAACCTAGCAATAATAAATCATTCAGTATCAGAATTTGTAATTGATTTTGTAAGCATTATGCCAGGTACACCAAAAAGTAAAGTAAAATCTAGAATTATTTTAACACCACAACATGCTAAACGACTATTAAAAGCTTTAGGTGATAATGTAAATAGATTTGAAAAAGCCCATGGAGAAATTAAAGATTATGAGCAACCACCAATTCCATTAAATTTTGGTCCAACAGGTCAAGCATAAAAAAATCCCATCTTCTAGATGGGATTTTTTATTTATAGATTCTTGTTATTTGAAATAAATTCATTAATAGAGTTAAGTTATCTTTTTGAAAAAATCAAGTTTTTTAATGTGGTTTTTATACTAAAATTCTAAATTAGAATGTAATTATATATCTTTTTGATTATAATCTCTTAAAATAACTTAAAATTGATTTTTTAGTTATTTGAATTCTGAAACATAATGAAATTTTATACTAGGGTATTTTTGTTCTGTCATTTGAAGAGAAAAAGCAGAGTCTGCTAAAAACACTAGTTGACCTTGTTTATCTTTTGCAAGAAAACGTTGTTTAACTCTTAAGAAATCTTTGTATTCATCATTTTTAGGGTCTTCAGGATCTACCCAACAAGCTTTGTACACATTTAAATTTTCATAGGTACATTTTGCCCCATATTCGTGCTCTAATCTGTATTGAATTACTTCATATTGAAGCGCTCCAACGGTACCAATTACTTTTCTTCCGTTTAATTCTAAAGTGAATAATTGGGCAACACCTTCATCCATTAATTGGTCAATTCCTTTATATAATTGTTTAGATTTTAAAGGATCTGCGTTGTTGATATATCTAAAATGTTCTGGTGAAAAACTTGGTATTCCTTTGTAATTTATAATTTCACCTTCGGTTAAAGTATCTCCTATTTTAAAGTTACCTGTATCGTGTAATCCTACAATATCACCAGGATAAGAGATATCTACTATTTCTTTCTTTTCTGCAAAAAAGGCATTCGGACTAGAAAATTTCATTTTCTTATTGTTTCTTACGTGTAGGTAAGGTGTGTTTCGTTTAAATTCACCTGAAACAATCTTAATAAATGCAAGTCGGTCTCTGTGTTTTGGGTCCATGTTGGCATGGATTTTAAACACAAAACCAGTAAATTCTTTTTCGTCTGGTTTTACTAAGCGTTCTTCACTGTTTTTAGCTCTTGGTTTAGGTGCTATATCTACAAAGCAATCTAATAATTCTCTAACACCAAAGTTGTTTAATGCTGAACCAAAAAACACGGGTTGTAAGTGTCCGTTAAGATATTCATCTCTATCAAAATCAGGATAAATACCTTCTACAAGCTCTAATTCTTCTCTTAATGTTTCGGCAGAATTATCTCCAATTAACTCATTGACTTCAGTAGAATTTATATCTGAAATTTCTATAGTTTCTTCAATGTTTTTACGGTTATCACCACTAAAAAGATTGATGTTCTGTTCCCAAATATTGTAGATTCCTTTAAACTCATAACCCATACCTATAGGGAAGCTTAAAGGAGTGACTTTTAGTTTAAGTTTTTGTTCTATTTCATCTAATAATTCAAACGCATCTTTACCTTCTCGATCTAATTTATTGATAAAAACAATCATTGGTATGTTACGCATTCTACAAACTTCAACCAATTTTTCTGTTTGTTCTTCAACACCTTTAGCGACATCAATAACTACAATTACACTGTCTACAGCAGTTAGTGTACGGTAAGTGTCTTCAGCAAAATCTTTATGACCTGGTGTGTCTAAAATATTGATTTTTATTCCATTATACTCAAAAGCTAATACAGAAGTTGCTACAGATATACCTCTTTGGCGTTCAATTTCCATAAAATCACTTGTAGCACCTTTTTTTATTTTATTACTTTTTACAGCTCCTGCTTCTTGAATAGCACCACCAAAAAGTAATAATTTTTCTGTAAGTGTAGTTTTTCCTGCATCAGGATGAGAGATAATACCAAAGGTCCTTCTTCTGTTGATTTCTTCTTTAAACTTCATTGAAAATTAAATTTTGGCAAAGATATGCCTATTATTTACATTTCCTCAATATGAAAGATTAATGTTTTTATCAATTTACTATCCAAAATCAATCAAATAGATATTATAAGTTAGATTTTTTGATATTCTTTTAATTTTTTAGATCACAAAAAAGATGTTTTATAACACAAAAATCACTTTTCAACGAATTATTAAATCATTTTAGAGATTAAGAAGATTTTCATACGTTAAATTCCGTTAATTTGTTGAAAATTTAGTGATGTTTGTGTGTGTTAATGTTAGCTAAAAAATAGATTAAAATAACCCGTTTTTTTATTAATATTTTCTATAACAAGTTGTGTGTTTGTTAATTAAAATAGTCAGGTCTAAAACAAATATTGTAAGTATTTGATTACAAACAAATAACAACAAAACATTTTATTTTTAATAGTATTTTTTTAAAAAATATAATTAGTGCTTTAAATATGGAAAAAACTACACTTTGGTTTAGAATGTTGAAAATAGTAGTCCAAGATAAATTGGTCAACAGGTTTTTAAACAAAAAAAGAACAAGAACATATGTTCTTCTTGTAATTACATTTTTTGCAACATTCTTTGTAAATGCTCAGAATTTTGAGACAATTTCAGTTACAGGTATAGTCTCTGGTAATAATACAGATAACACATTATTTACTGTAACATCATCCATCCCTAACTTACAAAGAGTTAGAGCTCAAAGAATAAATGGTCAACCAGGTGTTTTTACACAACAAGGAGATGATATTAGATATACTTCTAATTCAACAGTAGCAGGGATACCAAACAATAGATCTAGGATTAGGTTTAGCTTTTTAGAATCAGATGGTGTGACGCCTATTGCAGGAAACGATTTTCGTTTTAAAGTAAATGATATAGACGGTCCTAATAATGAAGAATTATCTACAGATTGTAGTTCTGGTGTGCGTTTTACGGCAACAGCAGACCCGACAAATATGATTGTTGATAATGTAGTGCCTAACTTAAGCGCTACAGGTTCTGCAAACGAAACTAATGGGGCTACAAGTAGAGTTATGTATGAGTATGATGATGTAACTTTTGTTGAATTTGATAATTATGCTAACAGTGGGTTCCTGAAGGACTTTGATATGGATGATGATTTATTAATCTCAACACCATTATACTCTGTATGTTTAACAGATGCTGATTCAGACGGAATTCCAGATGCTACAGATTTAGATGATGATAACGATGGTATCTTAGACACAGTTGAATCTTTAGGATTTGAACCAGATGGAGATAATGATGGAGATGGTTTGCCTAATTATGTTGACACATCAGATGATTCTGGAGCATCAGCAACCTATATAGCAAATGCAGATGGTTCGCCAACAGATTATACAGACTCTAATAACAATGGTACGCCAGATGTTTACGAAAACACAGATGCAGATGGAGACGGAATACCGAACCATTTAGACTTAGATAGTGATAATGATGGATGTAGTGATGCCAATGAAGCTTATAACAATCCTAATGCAGATGGAGGAGATGGAGGTGAATATGGTACAGGTTTTCCACCAGTAACTAATCCCGACGGAACAGTTAGCGCTGCTTCTTATTCAGGTACTAATCCTTCAGTTTTAAGTACAGACCCAGATTTAGATGGAGATGGTTTAACAGGTATTTGCGACCCAGATAATGATGGAGACGGTAACCCAGATGTGTCAGATCCAACATCAGGTGCACCTACAACTTCACCAGATAGTGCTAGTGTAGTTTCAGGAGTATCTCAAAATATTCAAATTCTTGCAAATGACGATTTCCTAAATGATGGTGATGTAAATAATCTAGGAACAACAACAATTACAGATGCTGGAACAGGTAGCGCAGCAGGAACGATTTCTTTTGATGCAACAACAGGAGAACTTATTTATTCAGCATTACTATCAGAAGCAGGTAGCTCTGTTACAATTGATTATACAGTTTGTAATGATGCATCAGGTACTCCAGTTTGTCTAACCGAAACAGTAACACTTACAGTTACTGGACCAGATCAAGACGGAGATGGTGTATACGATAATTTAGACCTAGACGATGATAATGATGGTATTTTAGATACAGATGAAGCTAATGGTCAACCAGATCCTAGTGCAGATGCAGACGGAGATGGTACACCTAACTATCAAGATCCAGATTTAGCAGGATTCGTTGATGTTAATGGAGATGGAGTTAATGATAATTATGACGCAGACGGAGATGGAATACCAAATCATTTTGATTTAGATAGTGATAACGATGGTATTTATGATGTTGTTGAGTCTGGAGGAATAGATGCTAATAATGATGGATATGCAGATGATGATGATAATAATGTTGATAACACAGCTTCAAATGGTATTCCAACATCAGCAGGGACAGGAGTAACACCAATAGATACGCTGTCAGACGGAAGCTTTGATTTTTTAAACCTAGATTCAGATGGCGATGGATGTTCAGATGCTAACGAAGCATATAACAACAACACAGCAGATGGAGGAGATACAGGAGTTTACGGTACAGATCCAGCAACAGTAGATGCCAATGGATTAGTAACCACAGCAGCTTACAATACAGGAGCAGTAGCAGCAGTAACTACAGCAGACATAGATTTAGATAGTGATGGATTAGTAGGCGTATGTGATTTAGATGATGATGGCGATGGAAATCCAGACACAACAGATCCAAATACAGGAGTGCCTACCACATCACCAGATTCAGATAATGCAACAGGCGGAATACCAGTTACAACACAAATTCTAGCCAACGATGATTATTTAAATGATGGCGATGTAAATAACTTAGGTACAACAACAATAACAGATGCAGGGACAGGCACAGCAACAGGAACAATTAGTTTTGATGCTACTACAGGAGAGTTAACTTACACACCAACCTTTGCAGAAGGCGGAACAGTAGTAACAGTAGATTACACGGTATGTAACGATGCCTCAGGATCTGCAATATGTACAACAGAAACAGTAACAATAACAGTAGCATATGGAGATGAAGACGGAGATGGTGTACCAGATAATTTAGACCAATGTCCAGGATTTGATGATGCAGCAGATGTAGATGGCGATGGCGTTGCAGACGGATGTGATTTAGATGATGACAATGACGGTATAGCCGATATAGATGAAAGCGCTGGAAACTTCCCAGACGGAGACGAAGACGGAGACGGTATACCAAACTGGATGGATACAACCGATAATGACCCAGGAAACACAATCGGAGATGGAAGTGCAACAATTTACACAGATGCAGACGGAAACGGAATACCAGATGTATATGATTTTGATGGAGATGGAGTGCCAAACCATTTAGATCTAGACTCAGATAACGACGGTATTTATGATGTAGTTGAAGCAGGAGGAGTAGATGCAGATAACGATGGAGTCGCAGATGGTTTAGATGGTGATAATAACGGAGTACCAGATTCAGCAGGAACAGGAGTAACGCCAATAGACACATTATCAGATGGAAGTTTTG
>NZ_JAYMEM010000030.1:146008-148661 GCF_037029465.1 Mesoflavibacter sp. CH_XMU1404-2
CTGTTCAGATGCTAACGAAGCATTTGGAGATAGTAATGCAGATGGAGGCGACACAGGAGTATACGGTACAGATCCAGCAACAGTTGATGCTAATGGATTAGTAACCACAGCAGCTTATAATACAGGAACAGTAGCTGCAGTAACTACAGCAGACACAGATTTAGATAGTGATGGATTAGTAGGCGTATGTGATTTAGATGATGATGGCGATGGAAACCCAGACACAACAGATCCAAATACAGGAGTACCTACCACATCACCAGATTCAGATAATGCAACAGGCGGAATACCAGTTACAACACAAATTCTAGCCAACGATGATTATTTAAATGATGGCGATGTAAATAACTTAGGTACAACAACAATAACAGATGCAGGAACAGGCACAGCAACAGGAACAATTAGTTTTGATGCTACTACCGGTGAATTAACATATACACCAACCTTAGCAGAAGGCGGAACAGTAGTAACAGTAGATTATACGGTATGTAATGATGCCTCAGGATCTGCAATATGTACAACAGAAACAGTAACAATAACAGTAGCATATGGAGATGAAGACGGAGATGGTGTACCAGATAATTTAGACCAATGTCCAGGATTTGATGATGCAGCAGATGTAGATGGCGATGGCGTTGCAGACGGATGTGATTTAGATGATGACAATGACGGTATAGCCGATATAGATGAAAGCGCTGGAAACTTCCCAGACGGAGACGAAGACGGAGACGGTATACCAAACTGGATGGATACAACCGATAATGATCCAGGAAACACAATCGGAGACGGAAGTGCAACAATTTATACAGATACAGACGGAAACGGAATACCAGATGTATATGATTTTGATGGAGATGGAGTACCAAACCATTTAGATTTAGACTCAGATAACGACGGTATTTATGATTCTTTAGAAGCAGGAGCTACAGACAATGATAATAATGGTATTGCAGATGGTATAGATACAAATAATAACGGAGTACCAGATTCAGCAGGAACAGGAGTAACGCCAATAGACACATTATCAGATGGAAGTTTTGACTTCTTAAACTTAGATTCAGATGGCGATGGTTGTTCAGATGCAAACGAAGCATTTGGAGACAGTAATGCAGATGGAGGCGATGGTGGTTCTTATGGAATAGGAGAGCCTCAATTAGCAATAAATGCAAATGGAACAGTTACAGGTGTAGATTATACTACAGGAACAAATTTAGATGTTGTAACAGCTGGTCCTGATACAGATAGTGATGGTTTCGCTAATTCTTGTGATGATGATGATGATGGTGATGGAACACCAGATGTTTTAGATCCTAATCCTCTTACTCCTACAGCAACAGATGATGCTACAACTGCAGACGTTGGAGTGCCTGTAACAGTAAGTGTATTAGATAATGATGATTATTTAGATAATACAGATGTAAATAATTTAGGAACAACAACTGTAACTAATTTAGGAACAGGTACAGCAACAGGAACGGTAACAATCAACCCAGCAACAGGAGAAATTACTTATACGCCAACAGGTGCAGAAGCAGGAACGGACGTTACAATAGTATATGAAGTTTGTAATGATACAACAGGAACACCAATATGTTCTCAAGCTACGGTTACAATCTCAGTATCAAATTTACCTGATTCAGATGGAGATGGAGTAAACGATTACGTAGATTTAGATGATGATAATGATGGAATTTTAGATACAGATGAATCTCCAGGTTTACCTGCACCAAGTTTAGATGACGACAATGATGGCATACCAAACTATTTAGATTCAGATCAACCTGGATTTGTAGATGCTAATGGAGATGGTGTTGATGATCAGTATGATTTTGATGGAGATGGAGTGCCAAATCATTTAGATTTAGATGCAGATAATGATGGTATTTATGATGTAGTTGAAACAGGAGGAACAGATGTAAATAATGATGGGCAAGCAGATGATACAGATGGTGATTCTACAAATAATAATGGTGTGCCAAACTCAGCTAATGGCGGAACAGGAAACACACCAATAGATAGTGGTACTAATCCAACTACACCAGATTTCTTAGATACAGATAGTGACGAAGATGGATGTAGTGATGCAAATGAAGCATATAATGATGCAACAGCAGATGCTGGTGATGGAGGACAGTATGGCTCAGGAGATCCGTTAACAGTTTCATCTGGACAAGTAAATGCAAATGGTACTGTTGTTTCAGCAGCTTATAATACAGGTTCTGTTTCAGCAGTAACTACAGCAGATACTGATATTGATGGAGACGGACTTGTTGGAATATGTGATTTAGATAATGATGGTGATGGAGATCCAGATACTACCGATCCAGATCCAAACGATCCTTGTGTTTATAATGTTTCAACTCAAGTTTTAGCAGATGTAGCAGTGTCTTGGACACTTCTAGATTGTGACGGAGATGGGACGCCTAACGGAGTAGATACTAATCCAGAAGATCCATGTGAAGATGATGGTACTGTAGGCGATGAAGACTTAACAAATGCAGTTTTCGCAAATGCAGATTGTGATGGCGATGGTGTGACCAATGGTGATGAGATTGACCCAGATGGAAACGGTATTGATGATGGAAACGGAACAGATTGGAATAATCCATGTGATTACAACGCAGCAGATGTTACATTAACACAAGGCGGTCCA
>NZ_JAYMEM010000030.1:148671-149512 GCF_037029465.1 Mesoflavibacter sp. CH_XMU1404-2
TGATGGTGTAACCAATGGCGATGAGATTGATCCAGACGGAAATGGCATCGATGATGGTAATGGAACAGACGAACAAGATCCATGTGATTACGATCCAATCTTAGTTACTTTAACGCCAACATCAGCGTGGTTAACAGCAGACTGTGATGGCGATGGAACACCAAACGGAAGTGATACCGATCCAAACGACCCATGTGTGGATATGGATGTTACAAATGTAGACTTAACAGATACGACAAGCGCATGGTACACAGCAGACTGTGATGGAGACGGAACACCAAACGGAATGGAATTAGATCCAGACGGAAATGGCATCAATGATGGCAATGGTACAGATCCAGAAGATCCATGTGAAGATGATGGTACTGTAGGCGATGAAGACTTAACAAATGCAGTTTTTGCAAATGCAGATTGTGATGGCGATGGTGTAACCAATGGCGATGAGATTGATCCAGATGGAAACGGTATTGATGACGGAAACGGAACAGATTGGAATAATCCATGTGATTACAACGCAGCAGATGTTACATTAACACAAGGCGGTCCAGTATGGGATGCAGCAGATTGTGATGGCGATGGCACACCAAATGGTAGTGATACCGATCCAAACGATCCATGTGTAGATGCAGATGTTACAAATGTAGATTTAACAGATACGACAAGTGCATGGGCATTAGCAGACTGTGATGGCGATGGAGTTACAAACCTAACAGAAGTAGATCCAGACGGAAATGGCATCGATGATGGCAACGGTACAGACTCAGAAGATCCATGTTCATACGATGTAACTTTACAAGATTACACAACAACAAGCGCAGCCTACCAAGCATTAGATTGTGAT
>NZ_JAYMEM010000031.1:0-83730 GCF_037029465.1 Mesoflavibacter sp. CH_XMU1404-2
TCATCAAACCTTAAAAACACATGTTTTTTAGTCACTTCGATCGCAGAGAGAAGTCGCATAATTAATCATAAACAACTAGAGCGATTCCTCCTCGTATCTCGTTCGGAATGACATTAGAATTGTCATTGCGAGGACGCAGGACGAAGCAATCTGTTTTAACGATTAATGACTTTTATCTAATGACTAATTAAGACACAAATCATCATCAAACCTTAAAAACACATGTTTTTAGTCACTTCGATCGCAGAGAGAAGTCGCATAAATAATCATAAATAACTAGTGAGATTCCTCCTCGTACCTCGTTCGTAATGACAGTAAGATTGACATTACAAGCATCCCATTGTCATTGCGAGGACGTAGGACGAAGCAATCTGTTTTAACGATTAATGACTTTTATCTAATGACTAATTAAGACACAAATCATCATCAAACCTTAAAAACACATGTTTTTTAGTCACTTCGATCGTAGAGAGAAGTCGCATAAATAATCATAAACAACTAGTGCGATTCCTTCAGTCGTACCTCCTTCGGAATGACATTAGAATTGTCACTACGAGAACGTAGGACGAAGCAATCTGTTTTAACGATTAATGACTTTTATCTAATGACTAATTAAGACACAAATCATCATCAAACCTTAAAAACACATGTTTTTTAGTCACTTCGATCGCAGAGAGAAGTCGCATAATTAATCATAAACAACTAGTGAGATTCCTCCTCGTACCTCGTTCGGAATGACATTAGAATTGTCACTACGAGAACGTAGGACGAAGCAATCTGTTTTAACGATTAATGACTATTATTTAATGACAAATTAAGACACAAATCATCACCAAACCTTAAAAAAAACATATCGTTAGTCACTTCGAACAAAGAGAGAAGTCACATAATTAATAATAAATTGTTAGTGAGATTCCTTCAGTCGTACCTCACTTCGACAACGCTCAGTACATAGCCTTCGGAATGACATAGGAATTATCATTGCAAACATCCTATTGTCATTGCGAGCGCAGCGAAGCAATCTCATTGCTTATTGCTAATTGTTAACTGTTTATTGTTAAAATAGCGCACAAAAAAAGCCTAAAACACCGCTAGAACTCCGTTTTTAGGCTAAATTTTATAAGGTCTTGAGTGTTTCTTACTCACTCGTCATTGTATATACAAAGTAAATACTTAACAAATGTATGTAAAATAAATGTAGATTTTTGTAAAAAATCATTAAATTTTTAGGAGTCAATACTTTAGCTAGCTGTTATTTAACCCAGCTTAAATTTATCTTTATTTTTTATTGAACAGGGTTTCAAATTATTAAAAAGTTGGTATATTTAAACTCTCCCAATAAAATTGATAATAGTAGTATATCAAAGTCTACTTAATAATTAATTATACCATCATAAATGCCAAAAACAGACACCAGTTTCGAGAAGAAACTATTTAAAGCTGCCGATAAACTGCGTAAAAACATTGATGCTGCCGAATACAAGCACGTCGTACTCGGTTTAATTTTCTTAAAATACATTTCAGAATCTTTTACAGAATTGTACCACAAACTAGAGGAAGACGAATGGAGCGACCCAGAAGATAGAGACGAGTACATTGCCGAAAACACCTTCTTTGTTCCTAAACTAGCACGTTGGTCTCACATACACGCGCAAGCCAAATTGCCTTCTATCGGACAAACCATAGATGAAGCAATGGAAGCTATTGAGAAAGAAAACAAAGAGCTTAAAAACGTATTACCTCAGGTTTACGGTAAAGCCAATTTAGATAAAACGTCTTTAGGAGAACTTATAGATTTAATCTCTAACACCCAACTACAAGCCGAAAACGAAAACTCAAAAGACCTTTTTGGTCGTGTGTATGAATATTTCTTGGGAGAATTTGCCAATGCCGAAGGAAAAAAAGGCGGACAATTCTACACACCAAAAGCTATAGTAAAACTAATGGTAGAAATGATAGAACCTTACAAAGGACGTGTGTACGACCCAGCAAGTGGTTCTGGTGGTATGTTCGTCATGAGTGAAAAATTCGTTACCGAACACCAAGGAAACATAAAAGACATAACCGTGTACGGACAAGAAAGCAACCACACCACGTGGAAACTTTCTAAAATGAACCTTGCCATACGTAACATCAATAGCAAGTTTGTGGTTTGGAACAACGAAGGCACCTTTTTAAAAGATGCGCACCCAGATTTAAAAGCCGATTTTATCCTTGCCAATCCACCATTTAACCAAAAAGATTGGGGCGTAGATATTCTGGCAGACGATGCACGATGGAAATACGGCACACCACCAAACGGAAACGCCAATTACGGGTGGATGCAACATATGCTGTACCATCTATCACCACGTGGCGTAATGGCAACCGTATTGTCTAATGGGTCTTTAAGTTCTAATACGTCTGGCGAAGGCGATATCCGTAAAAATTTAGTCGATAACGATTTGGTAGAATGCATTGTGGCTTTACCAAAACAACTATTTTATAACACGGGTATTCCTGCTTGTATTTGGTTTTTACGCAGAAACCGCACTTCTTCCCCTTTAGGGGATACAGGGGCAAAAGAAGTATTATTTATAGATGCCTCAGAGTTAGGCTATATGAAATCTCGTGTACACCGTGATTTTACCGAAGAAGACATCGCCAAAATACGAGACACCTACCTCAACTGGCGTAAGCAAAAGCAAACCGTCACTTCGAGTGATTCGCGAGGTACGAGCGAATTGTATCGAGAAGCGAGTGATAAACAAAGTGAGGAATTGTATCGAGACATAAAAGGCTTCTGCAAATCTGCAACCCTAGAAGCCATACAAAAACACAGTTACGTGCTCACACCAGGACGTTATGTAGGCATACCCGATGAAGAAGATGACGGTATTCCATTTGAAGAAAAAATGCAGACATTGACGGCTACACTAAAAGAACAAATGGACAAAGAGCAGGAGTTGAACAAAGAAATTGCTACGCAACTGGCTAAAATTGGAATGCGTTTATGAGTAGTGTAAATGAAAATACTTGTGCTGAACAAGGTCGAAGTATACCAGATGGTTGGTTGGAAACTACTTTGGGTGAGGTAATAAATATAATTGGTGGAGGAACACCAAAAACAAAAATTCCTGAATACTGGGATGGTGAAATACCTTGGCTTTCAGTGGTTGATTTTAATAACGATAATCGTTGGGTTTCAACTACTGAAAAATCAATTACGGAATTGGGACTGAAAAAAAGTTCTACAAAACTTTTAAACGTTGGTGATATTATTATTTCTGCAAGAGGTACAGTTGGAGCAATGGCTCAACTGAAAAGGGAAATGGCGTTCAATCAATCTTGTTATGGCATAAAAGAAGTTGAAGATGTTTCTGATAAAGATTTTTTATTCTATCTAACCAAACATAGTTTAAAACAAATTAATAGAAATACATATGGAGCAGTTTTTGATACAATTACAACGAAAACTTTTGATGTAATAAACGTAAACCTTCCGTCACTACCAGAACAAAAAGCCATAGCCAACATCCTAACCGCTTTTGATGATAAAATAGAAAACCTACAAGCCCAAAACAAAACCCTAGAGCAAACCGCACAAACTATTTTCAAAGAATGGTTTGGTAAATACCAAGTAGGTGATGAATTGCCTGATGGATGGCGTGTTGGGAAGATTACAGAGTTATTTGAAATAAGAGATGGTACTCACGATTCGCCAAAACAAAAAGAAATAGGTTACAAACTAATCACTTCTAAACATCTTGGGAATAATCGAATTAAACTTGAAGATGCTTATTTAATTTCGGAAGAAGACTACATAAATGTAAATAAACGAAGTAGAGTTGAACAATTCGACATATTAGTTTCAATGATAGGAACTATTGGATTAATCTATCTCGAGCAAAACGAACTAATTAATTATGCCATCAAAAATGTTGCTTTATTTAAAACATCACAAAACAAGTCTTTTTCAATTTATACATATTTATGGTTAAAGAGCTCGTTTGGTAAATATTTCTTTGAAACAAGTAAAAGTGGAACTACACAGGAATATATTTCATTAAAAAGTTTTAGAGCTATAGAATTGGTTATTCCTGATGACAAAATGATAAATAGATTCAACAATATCGTCTTTGATTTATTTGGAAAAATAAAAAACAACACAGCACAAACTCAAACCCTCAAACAAACCAGAGATACTTTATTACCAAAATTAATGAGTGGGCAAATACGTGTAAATGCGTTTAAAGCGTAATTGGCTAGTATGTATAAGTGTTTTGAAATACAGAAAAACACTTAAATAGATAAAAATGTAAAAATAAACTATTTTTAAAATGCTTATTATTACATTTGTGTAATAAATAAGAAATATTATGGCTTTTGATACTGTTATTCCTACATCAAAACGTATAGAGCGTTTACGTTACGAAAACCCTTGGTGGGTTACGGGTGCTGTGCAAGAGGCATATCAAAATATGTCGCGCCGCTTGTATTTTGATTTGTTTTACCCCTTTGTAAAAGAAACTAACATAAAACGGGCGGTAGTACTTATGGGTCCGCGTCGTGTGGGTAAAACTGTAATGATGTATCATAGCATACACGCCTTACTAGAAGAAGGTGTACCTCGTAAAAATGTATTTTTTATAGGTATAGATAATCCTATTTATATGCACCTTGGGTTAGAAGACGTATTATTACTAGCACAAGAAGCCGTACAGCTAGACCATCTAGAGGGTTGTTTTGTGTTTTTTGATGAAATACAATATTTAAAAGATTGGGAGCGTCACCTTAAAGTACTGGTAGATAGCTACCCAAAAACCAAGTTTGTAGTTTCGGGTTCTGCTGCTGCTGCACTGCGTTTACAAAGCACAGAAAGTGGCGCAGGTAGGTTTACAGATTTTATGTTACCACCGCTTACCTTTCACGAGTATATACATCTTAAAGGTTTACAAGACCTGGTACAGCAAAAAACCATTTTATATAACCAAAAAGACATTCCGTTTTACACCACACATAATATAAAAGAGCTTAACAAGGCGTTTTTTCATTATTTAAATTATGGGGGTTATCCAGAGGTTGTACTGTCAGAACATATACAAAGTGATATGGGACGCTATGTAAAAAGTGATATTGTAGACAAAGTCTTACTGCGAGATTTACCGAGTTTATATGGTATTAAAGAAGTGCAAGAACTCAACAGCTTTTTTACCTACATTGCTTATAATTCGGGCAACGAGTTTTCGTACGAGCGTCTTGCAAAAGATAGCGGTATTACCAAAGAGCTTTTAAAAAAGTATTTAGAATATCTGGAAGCGGCTTTTCTTATAAAAGTCATTCATAAAGTAAACGAAACTGCAAAAAAACTAAAACGTATCACCAGTTTTAAAGTCTATTTAACCAATTCATCTTTACGTACCGCCTTGTTTTCACCCATTATAGAAACAGATAATGAAACAGGTAATCTAATAGAAACGGCTATCTTCTCGCAGTGGATGCACAGAGAGCATCTCGATTTAAAATATGCACGCTGGAAAATGGGACGTAAAGAGGGCGAGGTTGATATCGTTTTACTAGACAATAAACTGTTTAAACCACAATGGTGTGTAGAAATAAAATGGAGTAACCGCTTTGTAGATAAACCGCAAGAATTAAAGAGCTTACGTCATTTCTGTAAAGAAAATAATTTTACAGCAACCCTTGTAACCACCATAGATATGATGGCAAATAAAACGGTAGACGATGTACACATCACTTTTGTCCCTGCAGCAGTCTATGCCTATAATATAGGTGTAAATACCATAGAACTAAAATCTAATAACTGGAACTAATGCTTAACGAAAACACCATAGAACTTGCTTTAATAGACCAATTAGTCAATCAAGGCTACACGTATCATAATGGTACAACCATTTCACCTATTGATGAGAATCCACAGCGTGAAAATTTCAGTTCAGTAGTATTAGAAAACCAGTTTAAAGAGTCACTCAAAAAACTAAATCCTACTTTACCAGAATCTGCACGTGTTGAAGCCTATCAAAAAGTAATCAATCTAGGTACAGAAGACATTATGGAAAACAACGAACGTTTCCATGCACTTCTAACAAATGGCGTAACCGTAGAATACACCCAAGAAGGCAGAACCAAAGGGATTAACGTAACGTTGTTAGACGTAGAAAAGCCAGAGAACAATAACTTTTGGGTAGTCAATCAATTAGTGGTTAAAGAAAACAACAACGAGAAACGCTTTGATGTGGTCATTTATATTAACGGGCTACCATTAGTATTTATAGAACTCAAAAGTGCCACAAGCGAAAAAGCAACCCTACGTAGAGCCTACGACCAAATACAAAACTACAAAAAAGCGGTACCAAGCATATTTTATTACAATGCAATTTGTGTGATTAGCGATGGTATAGATGCGGCAACCTCTAGTGTATCTGCACCATTTTCACGTTTTCTTGCTTGGAAAGCACCAAAAAGTAAAGAAATAAAAAGCTTGCTACAAGACAATTCGGTTAGTTTAGCTGCTGAGCCAACATCAGCCTATAATGCTACACCTTTGCAAAATATGCTAAGCTATATGCTCAACAAAAAAACGCTAGTAGAGTTAATACGCTACTGTACAGTGTTTGAAAAAGAAGAAAAGAAAGACGAAGACACAGGAATTGTATCGCAAATAAAGATTAAGAAAGTAGCAGCTTATCATCAATATTACGCCGTTCAAAAAGCTGTTGCCCAAACCTTACGAGCAACTCATAGTGAAGAAGGAGACCGCAAAGTAGGTGTCGTTTGGCACACACAAGGTTCTGGTAAATCCTTGTCTATGGTATTTTATAGCGGACAAATTATTACGCATCCGCAAATGGAAAACCCAACTATTGTGATACTAACAGACCGTAATGATTTAGACGACCAACTATTTGGTACGTTTGGAAATTGTGTTGGTTTATTACGACAAACACCAGTACAAGCCGATAGTAGAGAACACATAAAAGAACTATTAAAAGTTTCTGGTGGTGGTGTAATATTCACAACCATTCAAAAATTTGCACCAGCAGAAGGCAATGTTTACGAAACCTTATCAGATAGAACGAATATCGTGGTAGTGGCAGACGAAGCACACCGTAGTCAATATGGATTTTCTGGTCGTGTTGTAGAAACTGATGATGGTTCAGAAATAAGATACGGAAATGCCAAGTATTTGCGTGATGCCTTACCAAATGCATCTTATATTGGTTTTACAGGAACACCTATTGAGAAAGAAGACAAATCAACACCACAAGTTTTTGGAGATTATATAGACGTGTATGACATAAAACAAGCGGTAGATGATGGTGCAACGGTACCTATTAGCTATGAATCCCGTTTAATTAAAATTAAACTTGATGAGGAAACATCTAAACAGTTAGATGATGAAATAAACGATATTGAGGGTGCAACCGAAGAGCAAATAGAAAAAGCCAAAAAGAAAACAGCTACTATTGATGCGGTAGTGGGGCATCCAGACCGTTTAAAAGATGTAGCTAAAGATATAGTCACACATTTTGAAGCACGACAAAAGGTATTTGAAGGTAAAGCAATGATTGTGGGGATGACCCGCAATATTTGTGTACGTCTTTACAATGAAATTGTAGCCTTAAAACCAGAATGGCATAATACCGATTTAGATAAGGGTGCAATCAAAGTCATAATGACAAGTTCTACAGACGACCCAGAAATATTTCAACCACACCATACCACCAAAAATCAAAGAAAAGATTTAGCAACAAGAATGAAAGACACCAATGATGAACTTAAATTGGTTATTGTTCGCGATATGTGGTTAACTGGTTTTGATGCACCAAGTATGCATACTTTGTATGTTGACAAGAAAATGCAAGGGGCGAATTTAATGCAAGCTATTGCAAGAGTCAATCGCGTGTACAAAGACAAACCAGGTGGTTTGGTGGTCGATTATATTGGTATAGGTCAAGATTTACGGAAAGCAATGGCAACCTATTTACAAAGTGGAGGTGAAGGTTCACCAGTGGTAGATATAAAAGAGGCTATTGCAGGAATGAAAGAGAAATTTGAAATCGTAGAGCAGATGTTTAACGGTTTTGCTTTTAAACAATATTTCAAAGTTGATACCGCACAAAAATTACAAGTATTATTGGGTGCTCAAAACTTCATTTTAGCAGACCAAAAATTGAAAGACCGATTTCTAAAAGAAGTGACTCTATTGTCTAAGTTGTTTGCAATGTCAATACCAAGTCCAGATGCAGAAAAACTAAAAGATGGTGTGGCTTTTTTTCAAGCAGTAAAAGCTAGATTAAATAAGTTTTCCAGTAATGGTGTAAAATCAGATTACGAAGTAGAAACCGCTATCAAACAAATTGTGGATGATGCACTGTCTAGCGATGGCGTCATAGATGTGTTTGAAGCAGCAGGTGTAAAAGCACCATCAGTCGGTATCTTATCCGATGAGTTTTTGTTGGAAGTAAAAAATATGCAACAAAAGAATGTTGCTTTTGAACTTTTGAAAAAACTATTGAGTGATGAGGTAAGAATCCGTAAAACAAAAAACCTAGCACAAGGGAAGAAGTTTTCAGAAATGTTAGAATCCGTTGTAAAACGCTATCATAACAACCAAATAGATTCAGCGCAAGTATTAGCAGAATTATCCGATATCGCAAAAGAAATGCGATTAGAAGATGCTAAATCAGAAGATTTAGGCTTAACACCAGAGGAATATGCCTTTTATAGCGTCCTAAAACAAAACGAATCAACCAACTTTTTAGAAGATGACAAAATGAAAGAGTTGATTCACACCATTGTTGATGTTATTAGAAAAAACGCCACAGTCGATTGGAGTAAACGAGACGATGTAAGAGCAAAATTACGATTAACCGTAAAGAAAATACTAATGCGTTACGGTTACCCACCAGATATAGCAAAAATGGAAGCAGACAAAGTATTAGCCCAAGGGGAATCTTTAGCTGAAATGTTTTCAAATGGCAAATAATGTTTGGTTATAGTATAGAAGGTTATTATAAACGTATTTAAATTAAAAACTTTTAGATCAATAAACAACAAGATTGCTTCGCTTTACTCGCAATGACAAGTGAGGCTCGTAATGACAACAGCATACTTTTAAAAACAGTAATTAAAAAAATAAAATCATTATATAATCAATACCTACCAAAACCAACCCTTATGAAAACTAAATTAACTTTAATGTTTTTTGCTGTAGGTGTCAATTACATGTTAGCACAAACCAAATTAGAAAGTCCTGTTGCAGATTATAATGCAGACCGTTTATGGACAACGTATACAGATATTAACACTCAAGAAAAAGATTCTGTACAACTACTTAATTACAAAATGCTTAACCTAATGTTTGCTAATAAAGTAGGTACAGGATTTGCAGGCAGTAACGATTTGTCTTTACAAAAGTTTTATGCCAGTTTAGATGCAAATGATAAAAGCTTTACTTTAGGTGCTAATTTTGACTCTAGAAGAGGTAAACCTTTAGCACCACTACAATGGGTATTAAGTACTGGTGTAAAGATAAAATCTGCTAACGACTTTGCTACAGTGTATAAAAATGGCGATTTTCAAGAAGATAATATTGGAGCTACTTTAAAAGCTACGTTTGTTTTTGATGGTAATGTAAACTTTACTTCTTTTAATAAAAAGGATTTTAAAAAACTACGTACGCAAGCCATACAAAACCATCATAAAACTTTAGAAGCAAAGTATAATGCAGAAGCAGATAAGTTTAATACAGAAAGTTTATCTGGTTTTACTACCAAAATTAATAATGCAGATAATTATGATAGTGATGTAGATAGTTTAAAAGAAGAATTAAAAAAGAAAAAGGAAGCAGCTTATATAGAAATGGCTAAAGAAGAGGTAGCCTATATAGAAACACACAAAATGTATAAGTACATTACCAATAAATGGATCTCGGTTGAGGTATATGCGCCTTTTGGAGAAAATACCTATAGGGTAACTCCAGATCTAAGTACCACTTTAAGCAAAAAGTATTTTTATGCGTTTACCTCTACGCTTAGTGCTAATTATATGCGTCAATACTCTAACGGGATATCTATATTTTTTAAAGGGAATCTTGATGTTAAACATAATAATAATATTATGGTTGATAATTTAGAAAGTCAAGCCTTTCAAAGCACTGCTTTAGGTGCTAATAATACTACAGTAATTACTAATAGCACTGATGGTTATGTTACTAATTACGATCAGTTTGTAACGACTGCATTTACCTTTGAACCTGCTTTTTTCTTTATTAATAATACCATTGGATTTAGTCCTGCTATCGAGTTTAATTTAGGGACTTATGATAAAACCAATTGGAAGTTAGGTATCCCAATAAGCTTAAAGGATAGTGATGGTAAACCAAAAGTGAATTTTGAGATACAATGGAAGGAAGTTAATACGTTTACATCGTCTACACACCTTGTTGGTTTAAGTGCTAGCTTTTTGTTTGGAGATATGATTAATTAAGTATGGGATTAGAGATTGCTTCGCTGTGCTCGCAATCAACTACTAAAGTCATGTCGAACAGAGTGAGACATCGCACAAGTAGCTCAGTATAGAGTAAGCAAATCTAGTACTACAAACAAGATGCGATTTCTCCTACCGTCGAAATGACAAGGATAAGCTAACAAAGACAATCCTAGTGTCATTCCGAAGGCTATGTACTGAGCGTTGTCGAAGTGAGGTACGACTGAAGGAATCTAATTAGACAATAAACAATAAGCAATTGACAATAAACAATTAACAATAAACAATTAACAATAAACAATTAACAATTAACAATAAGCAATTAACAATAATCAATTGGCAAAGAATAATGAGATTGCTTTGCTAAGCTCGCAATGACATCAGGACGCTTGCAAAAACAAAGGTAAACTCTAATACCTCCTCAACACATCCTTAAGTGTTAATCCATTATTCTTTTCTTTAAGTAAGGCGCAAAGTTTTAAAAACAGAATGGCGGTTAAATAGGCATCACCAGATGCAGTATGCCGGTCATGCATGGTAATATTAAATTTGTTACACAAATCGTCTAAACTGTAATGTTTATCAGTTTTTATGTATTTGGTTTTGCGGTATAAAGTGCCGGTATCTACCGTTTTATTTTTTAGTTTGGGTAAGCCTAAACGTTTTAAAGCTTCATTAATCATTGCAACATCAAAGTGTACGTGATGCGCTACTAAAATAGCACCTTCAATATGTTTTAAAAACTGTTTGATAGCTTCCTTTTCTTCTATTTTATGAAGAGATCCTTCTTTTAAAATACCATGTATTTCAACAGTTTTTGTATTAAAATGTTCTTGTTTGATATAACACTCTAGTTGGTCTGCAACATCAATTTGAAAGTTTATGATGGTTACTGTACCTATTGATAATAATCGATCCTGTTTAGGATTTAAACCTGTAGTTTCGGTATCAAAAACCACAAAACGTGTATGCTCTAAGCTATAGCCTTTATTAAAGCTATTGGCATAGGTTTCCCAAAAGTCTGGATATATTTTTGTTTTAAACCAACCCATGATTACATAATTTGAGACAGTTGAAAACGAACTTGCACTAAGGTTTGGATGTCTTTAACAGGTTTAAAGCAGCCTTTAAGTTTTAGTCTGTCAGCCTTACTTAAGGTTTTTACATCTACAAATCGACCAGAGTCGTTATGCTTTAATCCTTGGTTGGCACGATAGCGCAATAATACTTTAAAGGCATTGATACAAGAGTCATACAAATCGGCATTTTGAGGCTCTAATTCTTGTAGCTTTTTGTAACGTGCAATAGTACTATTAAACTCTTTAACATGATGCGATAGGATTAATAATCTAGCGGCATCTACTAATGGCATAATAGCTCGCTTTTTTATATCGAATTGGTCTTTATGTTCTCCTGAATCTTCTACCAAAAAGTTTCTAAAAAAGCTTAAAGGTGGCGGATTTTTAAGCGCATTTAATCCTAAGAAGTTTAGAAAGATTTGATACTTTTCTATAGACTCAAAAATGCTTTTTGACATTTTATGTACTAGCTTGTGGTTACCATAGACTAAGTCATAATCAAAGAAGATGTTACATAGTAAAATCTTTTCTTGTGTTGGATGTGTGATCCAGCTATTAAATTGCGCTTTCCATTCGGTTAGCGTCAAACACCAATCTGGGTTACGTGCCATCATATTGGCAGGACAATAGTCAAAACCAATATGATGTAATTGGTCATTTATAGTATTAGCTAATTTTAAAAAGTAGGCTCTAGCCGTTTCAATATCAGACTCATGTAAATTTTTATCACTAAAAACTAAAGCGTTGTCTTGATCGGTCATTAATAGTTGTTCTTTACGACCTTGACTGCCTATGGCTAACCAAGCAAATTTGGCTGGTGGTTTTTGGTTAAGCTGAATAATACCTAACTCTATAACCTGTTTGGTTACCGCATCATTTATTGCAGAAATAATATTAGCGGTAAACACCATAGGTAAACTTTGGTCTAAATAATTTTTAAGTAACGTTTGTGCTTTTTCTCTAATATACTTTAAACTTTCTGCAGTTTTTGCGCGTTTAATTTCTTTAATTAATACTGCTGGGTTATTACCATGAACAACAATTATATCATGCTCTGATAACATGCCTATAATTTTAGACTGATCAGTACCGTCTTCGGTAATGCATAAGTGTGAAATTTGATGTTTTAAGGTGGCTATTTGAGCTTCGGCAACCGTGATTGTTGGTGGAAATGATAATACAGGTGAAGACATAATTGTTGTTACAGGCTCGTCTATATGATGAATACCGGTAGCAATTTGATTACGTAAGTCTTTATCAGTAATTATACCTATAGGTTTTTGATTTTTAGTAATTACAATAGAACCTACATTGTGCTCTTTCATGATTAAAGATGCTGCCTTAATACTAGTTTCTGGAGTACAACATATCGGGTTTTTAGAATATATAGCAGATTGTGCTTCTGTAAAACCTGAAGCATCAGGTTTTAAAAACTCAAGGTGACCTAATAAAGTACCTTTATCGTCTTTTGCGTATGGGTTACGCGTATTAGTTGCAAAGCTAGCCATGATAAATTGGTTAGCTTTTGGATTACTAATAATAATGTCTTGCAATAGGGTAGAAGAGATACTGTAAATGATACTTTCTTCTATAGCTTTAGCATCTAAAAAATATTGATCTTTACGTATTAAGGCACGTAAGCCAAAAATATCGCCTTCATCACATTGATCTACTAATTTGTTTTCATGATATACACCAATTGCACCATTTTTTACTACGTAAAATTCATCTTTAATACTAGTTCCTTGTTTAAAAACAAAATGGTTAGGCTCTACATATAATACTTTAACTTGAGAAGATATAGTTATTAATTGCTCATAAGTTAACGCATCAAAAGGAGGAAAACCTTTAAGGAAATCTAGTATACGTTCAGCAATTGTGTTTTTATTCATCTTACTAATTTAGAGAAAAAATAAATGCTGAATGTTGTATTGGGTTTATAATGTGCTAATTATATATAGCTTGCTAATGACTATTGAGATTCGTTCAGTTCTTCCTAAATTTAACTAAGTACTTCGATAATACTTCGACAGGCTCAGTATGACAATTCAGTGAAGAACTAAGTAAACATCGGAATGACATATGAGTTGTCATTTCGAGGACGAATGGACGAAGCAATCTCTAAATAATTAACCCCTTAATTTTAATAATCTTCTTCTGGTACGCTAGTTAAAGTCTTTAAAAAAGCAATAATAGCTTGTTGCTCTTCTGTGGTTAGGTTAAGCTCATCAAAAGGTAAGGTTTGATGAGGTAAATCAAAACCAAGTCCGCCACCACCACCACGATTATAAAAATCCATAACTTGCTCTAAACTATCATAAACGCCGTTATGCATATATGGCGCTGTTAGTGATACGTTACGCACGGTTGGTGTTTTAAACATCCCTTTGTACAAGTTTTCTTTATACTTAAAATAAAACCCTAAATCGTCATCATTTTCTTTATTTGCAGCAGTTTTAGGAACACCAATAACTTCTTTTTCTGTTTCTGAAAAAAATGGAGGTACAGTACCATTAGTTAAAGGCATAAAATGGCAGGTAGCACATAATGCTTTTCCCATAAATAGATTATAACCTAAGCGTTCTTGGTCTGTAAAATCATTAATTTCTCCTCTAATATTTTGATCAAATCTAGAGTTAAAACTATTTAAAGTTGAAATGTAAGATGAAAGTGCTTTTATAACTTCAGTATTTTTCTTCGGAATTTTTCCATATGCAGCTTTAAATGCTTTTATGTAAGAAGAATCTTTAAGGATATCTTCTGAAAACTGATGCACATTGGTATTAAATTCCTTTTCGTTTAAAAACACAGAAGCTATTTGTTCTATCATCGTTTCTGAGCGTCCATCCCAAAAAAAACTACGCTGAAAAGCACTATTAATTAAGGTTGGTGTATTACGATCTAAAGGTTTACCATTGTTATCAAGACTAGTTGTCAATCCGTCTGCATATCCTTTATTTGGTGAATGACAAGTTACGCAAGCCATATTGTGATTAGCCGATAGGTTAGGATCAAAAAACAACTTTTTACCTAAGTCAATTTGAGCTTTAGAAGGATTACGATTATTAACAGCAGTAAAATGATTAAGATTAAAACTGTTATTTTCAAAAAAAGTAGGTGCATCAAAATTGAAAGGATCTGTAGTTGTTGGTTCCCAAATATCTGCAGTTTTACGAATATTTACCCATTGCGTAGTAATAGGATTAAGGTAATCTCTTGTAAAGGTAAAACGATCAAATGTATCAAAATTGGTGTTGTTTTCAACGTACTTTACTGCGTTTTCAATACTGTTTTTAAATTGTTGATCTAAAAGTGCATCTTTTTTTATAATACTAGGTTGAAGGGTAAACTCATACACCTTATATAAGCTATTTAAAGACGTTGCTGTTTCTTTAATGCCTAGATGACTAACAGGTGTATCAAAACCAGAAATATCTAAACTAATTAGTCTAAATAACTGCTGATGTGTAGCTCTAAAAAAGCGTTGAGGTGTAAGTTGACGTTTGGTCATATCGCCTTTTAAAACTAGCATTAATCCTTGTGTGATTTTAATTTCTTGATTAAAGTCTTTGTCTGTAATGTCTTGTTCGTATACACTTTCTTCAATTTTTTGAAGACCGATAGGATATAATATTTTACCAGTGTCTTCTTTATACACCGGTAAAGCAGGACCGTTGGTACGATGACCAACTTCTGGATTAAGGTAAGACGCAAAAGGTTCGGCAATTTTAAAAGCTTCTCTTGCTTTAGCAAAATAGTATTTAGATTTTGTACCATTAACACCAGCTTGTTTTAAGTTGTCAAGATAGTTTATGGCTTTATCCATATGTTGGATGTAATACGTTTGTGCTTTTTGCCATGTAATAACATCTACAGTTTTCATTGCTGTAGTTGCGCTATTGCTTTTCTGTTTACAAGCAATAAAAAGTAGAGTAGTGGTAAGAATAGAAAGTTGAATAAGTGTTTTCATCTAAAAACGATATAAATAATAAAAATGAATCTTCACAAGACGTGAAGATTCATTTAGGATTAAAATAAAGAGATAGTTTATCTTGGTAATCCTTTTAACAACACAATTTGTCCACCTTGGTTATGTGGTAAGTTATTAGATACAAAATCACTGCTTTTCCAGTAATGTGGTTGTAGATTAAGTAAAAAAGTATCTGGTTCTCCTATTTTATCAGAGATGTCGATTAATGCACCAAATTCACCAGAAAATGCATCACTTCCGTTAGGTTCTAAATTAGCTTCAATTTTTAAATCTAATACAGCTAATGGGTTGCTACCATTTAAATCTGTTTGGTAGATTCTTGCAGCATGGTTACGGCTAAAAGAGTTTGGATCTTCTTGAATATATACATAGTTTTCTGTAACACAAATGTTATCAGGACTTTGTAGGGTAGATAAATTTCCATCCATATTGTTAGTATCTGTATTACCGCTAACAATTTGTGTTAATTGACCTTGTAAAGGGTTGTCTGCATCTAATTGTAATTTATAAACGGTTCCCCAATCGTTGTAAGTTCCTTGTCCTGGACCACGACCTGTAACAGCAAAGTATACGTTACGTCCGTTATCATCACTTCCTTTTTGGTAGTCTACATCTTCTACACGCATAAATTGAGAGGCGTATACGTTAGAGCAAGCCGTTTCCATTTCGTTTTTAGTTAAGCTAGCACCGTTAACAATTTCTACAAACTCTACATCGTAAGTCATACCAAAATCTAAGTCACCTTCGTTATATACAGTGTTAGCAGCTACGTCTTGTACGCCGCCAGATCCGTTAGAAATTTGCTTAAATCTTAATACGTAAATTTTACCATTATCTAAATCTGCATCACCGTTTTCTGATAAGTACATAGTTACCTGACCTTCAGATCCGCTAGAGTCATCATCACCACCAATAATTACTGTTTTACCAGCGTAAGCATTTTGAGGTAATGGCACAGCATTTTCCCAAGAAAATTCACCTAAAGCATCTAATCCAAAATCTGCAGTAGGCGTAGGAGTTTCAATCCAAGGGTCAATACCTTTCACGTCATAAGAAATACTTTCTGATGCCGATAAGAATAAATCTTGAGATCCACCATGTACAGCTGCTTCCCACATAGTACCAGAACATTGTCTTGCATAATCTGCAACACCAGCGTTAAGTAACCATTCACCTTGTATAGGATTCATGTATTTATCAAAACGAATTCTAGATACACTATAATCATCTTCTGCATTAACAACATAAATATATTCGTCTCCATCTTTTAAAAATCCAGCACCATCTTGTGCGCCAACTAAACGGAAACCGTTAGATAATACGTCTGTAGAGCTAATTAAAGAGTACGCATTTACGTTACTAAAATTAGGGTTAATATTTACTAACGGGTTTAAAGAAGATTTGTTAGAAAAAATGGTTTCTGTAGGCGTAAAGTCTTGACCATCTTGTCCGTCTTGACCGTTTAATCCATCTTCGCCATCACATGCCAAGAAAGAACTTCCAACAGCAGCTACTAAGCTAAATTGTAAAAATAGTTGTTTAAATGTGTTCATTTTAAGGTTGTTTAAAATTTGATTTTGAACAAAACTACTCTGACATTATTCTTTATAAGTTAACTTAAATTAATGCTTAGATTAATTAAATTTCACGCTACTGTTACTAAGTTAAGTAATTGTAAAAACGGGTTTAACTTGTTTATTTTTAGGTTTTTGGAGTTGAATTATAGCTTTTTGTAGTTAACCTACTTTTAAAGATGATTTAAGTTTAAGATAACTTAATCCATTAAAAAATAGAGTGAATTTGCAGAAAAAACAATGGACTTATTTTTAATTGCTTTTGGCGCTTTATTCTCTATTATTAATCCTTTAGGGACTGTACCTGTTTTTGTGGGGTTAACGCAAGAACACTCTAAAAAAGAACGAGCTAAAATTGCGTTTTGGACTGCTTTAGATGTATTAATTATTCTGTTTTTATCCTTTTTTGCAGGACAATATATATTATCGTTTTTTGGGATTACATTAAATGCACTAAAAATAGCAGGTGGATTAATTATAACCTCTTCGGGTTTTGCTTTATTGACAGGTAAATTTAGAGAGCATAAAGGTATGAAGCGCAAACGTGTACAAGAAGATATACATAATAGAGACGCTATTAGCTTAACGCCTTTAGCAATACCAATGTTAGCAGGACCAGGAACAATATCTTTATTAATAACCTACAATCAAGAGTATACATTAACTAAAAACGTTTTAATAATCCTATCTGCAGTACTACTTGTTACCATTGCAATATATTTAATACTTAAAAGTGCACATTTTATAGTAAAGTTTTTAGGCGCGTCTGGTATTAATGCTTTATCAAGAATTATTGGTTTTATTGTTATATCAATAGGTGTGCAGTATATAATTTCTTCAGTAGAAAATATTGTAATAAATTTATTAAACTAATTTTCTTTGTGTACTATATTTTAGTACATAAAAGGTTATTAACGATAGTAAACCAAATACAGAAAACCCGATAAATAAAGGTAGTACAGATGTGTGTACAAAGCTACCAATGTAGTTAGCAATTGGTACCGCCATAACTGTAGATATAAACCCGTTAATTGCTGCACCAATACCGGCAATATGCCCTAAAGGCTCCATTGCTAAAGAACGGTAATTACCAAAAATAAACCCAACAGCAAAAAACTGAATTAAGAAAAAAGAAATTAAAACTCCAATACTTGGGTTATTTCCAGATATAAATAAAATGACATATAAAATTGAGATTAAAAAGTAGGCAACAGTAGCATAAAATGCAATGTTACGCGACCCAAAACGCATAACCAATCTACTATTAGTAAAGGTAGATAACCCAATAGACAGCGCAGTACTAGCAAAAAAGTAAGGAAACAATTCGCCTAAATTATATTGATCTTGATAAATCTGTTGTGAAGTGCTTAAATACACCATAAAAGATCCAGTAATAAAACCAGAAGTTAGTGTAAAAGCTACCGCTTCTTTGTGTTTAAAAAACTCCTTTGTGCCAGTAATAAAAATGCTAGGAGAAAATTTAATACGTTTACTTTTATCTAATGTTTCTGGTTGACGTTTCCAAAACCATAACATAACAACAGATCCAAATATAAGATTAGCATTAAAAATAGCACGCCAATCAAACCATTCTAATAGTATTTGGCCAAAAGTAGGAGCTATAACAGGTACCAGAATAAAAAACATAACAATTACAGATAGTAGTTTTGCCATAAAATCGCCACTAAAAGAGTCTCTAACCATAGCAATAGATATTGTCCTTGGCGCAGACAACCCAACACCTTGTAATACTCTAGCAAACAACATCATCTCGAAGTTTTTTGTAGTAACACAAATAATACTAGAAATGATAAAAATAAAAAAGCCTATGTAAACAATAGGCTTACGACCGTAACTATCAGACAACGGTCCAAATATTAACTGCCCAAAACCAATCCCTAAAAATATCATGGTAATTAACCATTGTGTACTTTTAGGATCAGTAATATTTAAATCTTCGGCAATGTTAGGTAAAGCAGGTAATAATGCATCTATGGTTAATGCAACAATAGACATTAAAGATGCCATTAATGCTACAAATTCATTCTTAAAAGCAGGGTTAGAGTTTTGCATCTTGCAAAATTAGCTAATGCTTAAAAGGTGTCATATTTTATAATGATAATAGAATGTTAATTTTTAAAAAATAAGCTAAGCAAAACAGCGTAAATTATTTCAACTTCAAAAGTCAAAAATGATCTATTTAGCGTTTTATTACTCTTAAAATTCACCGATAAAAACTTCGGTTTTTAAGTTTTTTTTACAAAAAATTAACAGTAAATTTTTATCATTTCAGTAATAGTAAGGGATAACCAATTGTTGATAATTATGTGGAAAAACTAAATGGTATTTTTTGAATACGCTCGAAATAAAATCGCAATTTTATAATCCTTTTAAGACACAAAAAAATCAATTACCATCATGCAAATTAATCACATTATCAAGAGGGATTTTACGACTGTACCTTTTCAGCTTAGTAAGATTACCAATGCGATTCTAAAAGCGATGACCGCTTTAGAACACGGGAGTTTAGAAGATGCAGAGCGTGTATCTCAACTAGTAGAAACTAGCCTTTTAAAGCATAAAGAGAATGATCCAAATTACATTCCTACGGTAGAAACTGTTCAAGATGCAGTAGAAAATGCTTTAATGGAAAGTCATTTTTTAGATGTAGCAAAAGCCTACATATTATATAGAGATGAACAAGCCAGAAAGCGTAAGACAAATATCTTTGAAAAACGTATAAATCTTAAGCCATATGAGTATCCACAATTATATGAATATGTTCCAGCAATAAGACACTCATATTGGATACATACAGAGTTTAACTTTACAAGCGATATTCAAGATTTTAAGGCAGGATTGAATGAAGTAGAGCGTAGTGCGATTAAAAATACAATGTTAGCTATTTCTCAAATAGAAGTTGCAGTAAAATCGTTTTGGGGAGATATTTATCA
This sequence comes from Mesoflavibacter sp. CH_XMU1404-2, assembly GCF_037029465.1. Lineage (NCBI taxonomy): Bacteria > Pseudomonadati > Bacteroidota > Flavobacteriia > Flavobacteriales > Flavobacteriaceae > Mesoflavibacter > Mesoflavibacter sp. CH_XMU1404-2. Next base: position 20,090 of record NZ_JAYMEM010000031.1, read on the forward strand.
CCGTATGCCAAAACCAGAAATTGGATCTGTAGGCGCAACATTTGCAGAAAGTGAAGTAAGACATCATGATGCATACTCACATTTATTAGAAATTTTAGGATTAAACAACGAGTTTAAAACCTTAAAGAAAAAACCTGTGATTATGAAGCGTGTGCAGTATCTTGAAACTGCACTAAAAAACGCAAAAAGTGAAGATAACCAAGAGTATGCAGAGTCTATCTTGTTATTTTCATTGTTTATAGAACACGTGTCTTTATTCTCACAGTTCTTAATTATCATGGCGTTTAACAAGCATAAAAACGTATTAAAAGGAATATCTAACGTGGTAGAAGCAACTTCTAAAGAAGAGCAAATACACGGAGATTTTGGAATTGATATTATAAAAATTATAAAAGACGAAAATCCAGAATGGTTTGATGCAGCGTACGAGCAAATGATAAAAGATATGTGTCTTGAGTCTTTTGAGTCTGAAAGCAAAATAGTAGACTGGATTTTTGAAAAAGGAGAAATTGAGTTTTTACCAAAAGCAGTGGTTAATGAGTTTATAAAAAACAGATTTAACAACTCCTTAGAAAGCATAGGTATTGATAAAATATTTGAAGTAGACGAAAAACTACTAGCAGAAACAGAATGGTTTGATGATGAAATTATCGGAACCAAACATGGCGACTTTTTTGTAAAGCGCTCTATAAACTATAGTAAAAGAACCCAAAGTATAACCAGTGATGACCTTTTTTAAATGATAGAACAAAATAAAAACCAGACCCAGGAAGCTCCAAACCAAGAAAAACAAACGGAAGCTAATCCATTAATAGATGCAAGAAAAAAGTCGTTAAACCAAATAAAAACTTCTGGAACAGGAGGATTTAAATGGTTAACAGATCATAGTAGACAGTTTTTAGCAGCAGGCTACTTAACTGAAGGCGTAAGCGCAGAACAGCGTATAAGAGAAATAGCAGATAGAGCAGAACAAATTTTACAAATACCTGGTTATTCTGATAAGTTTTATAACTACATGTCAGAAGGATACTTTTCTTTAGCATCACCAGTATGGTCAAACTTTGGAAAAGAAAGAGGTTTACCAATTAGCTGTTTTGGATCGCATGTAGATGATGATATGGGTAACATACTTTACTCACAATCAGAAGTAGGAATGATGTCAAAATTAGGAGGTGGTACCTCTGGCTACTTTGGAAAAATAAGACATCGTGGATCTGAAGTAAAAAACAATGGTTATGCTTCTGGAGCAGTACATATCATGCAGTTATTTGAATCTATGGTAGATGTTGTTAGTCAAGGGTCAGTAAGACGTGGACGTTTTTCGCCATACTTACCAATAGAGCATCCAGATATTAATGAATTTTTAGAAATTGGTACAGAAGGTAACCCAATACAAGAGTTAACACATGGTGTAACTGTTACCAACCAATGGATGCAAGAAATGATAGATGGTGATGTAGACAAGCGTAGCACATGGGCAAAAGTATTACAGCGTAGAGGTGAAATGGGTTATCCTTACATTTTCTTTACAGATAATGCTAATAACAATGCAGCAGATGTTTACCAAGACAAAAAGTTACCAATCTATGCAAGTAACTTATGTACAGAAATTATGTTACCATCTAATGACGACTGGTCTTTTGTATGTGTATTATCTTCTGTAAATGTATTACACTATGATAAATGGAAAGATACAGATGCAGTAGAAACTATGGTATACTTCTTAGATGCGGTTATTACTGAATTTGTTGAAAAATTAGAAGTATACAGAGACTCTCCTAATCGTGATGACAGACAAACCTTTATGTTTATGGAGCGCGCCTACAACTTTGCTAAAGAAAACCGTTCTTTAGGTTTAGGTGTATTAGGATGGCACTCGTTATTACAATCTAAAATGTTACCATTTAACAGTCAAGAAGCGTTTAGTTTAAACAGTGAGATCTTTAAAGTGATTAAAGAAAAATCTTACAAAGCTTCAGAAGAGTTAGCAGAAAAATTTGGAGAACCAAAAGTATTAAAAGGTTACGGAAGACGTAATGCAACCTTAAATGCGGTAGCACCAACAACATCTTCTGCATTTATCTTAGGGCAAGTATCACAAGGTATTGAGCCAATTTGGTCAAATATTTATGTAAAAGATATCGCTAAGATTAAAACCACTATTAAAAACTCTTATTTAGAAGATTTATTAGAATCTAAAGGTAAAAATACAACCGAAGTATGGAGAAGTATTAGAGATAACGACGGATCTGTACAGCATTTAGATTTCTTATCAGAATTAGAAAAAGATGTATTTAAAACTTATTCTGAAATAGACCAAATGGATATTATTTATCAAGCAGCAAACCGTCAAAATCATATTGATCAAGGACAGTCTGTTAATATTATTATTCATCCAGATATGCCAGTAAAAGAGATTAATAAAATACATGTTACAGCATGGAAATTAGGATTAAAATCGCTTTACTACCAGCATAGTATGAATGCTGCACAAAAATTTAAACAAAAGAAAGATTGTGCTAGCTGTGAAGCTTAGTCAATAAATTTACAATTAAGTGTTATAAAAAAAATCCCGATATTTTACATCGGGATTTTTTAGTTTTATAAAGGAATATTACCATGTTTTCTATTAGGTAATACTTCTTCTTTGTCTTCCAACATGGTAAACGCTTTAATTAATTTACGTCTGGTATCTTTTGGTAAAATCACTTCGTCTATAAATCCGCGTTCTGCAGCTTTATAAGGATTAGCAAATAAATCTGCATATTCTGCTTCTTTTTCTAACAGCTTTTCTTCAGGATTATCGGCTGCTTTAATTTCTTTTCTAAAGATAATTTCACTAGCACCTTTTGCACCCATCACAGCAATTTCGGCACTTGGCCAAGCGTAATTTAAATCGGCACCAATATGCTTAGAATTCATTACATCATAAGCGCCACCATAAGCTTTACGCGTAATAACAGTTACTTTTGGCACAGTTGCTTCACTTAATGCATACAGTAATTTTGCACCATGTACAATAATTGCATTCCATTCTTGATCGGTACCAGGTAAGAAACCAGGGACATCTACTAATACTAATAACGGAATATTAAAGGCGTCACAAAAACGAGTAAAACGAGCTGCTTTACGCGAACTATCTACATCTAAAACTCCTGCTAAAAATAAAGGTTGATTAGCTACAATACCAACGCTTTTCCCACCAATACGAGCAAAACCAACAATGATATTTTCGGCAAAATCTTTATGAATTTCAAAAAAGGAATCTTCATCAATAATACCGTTAATTACCTCATGCATGTCGTAAGGTTTACTAGCATGATCTGGTATAATATTCATTAATTGTTCGCGAGTTTCTTCACCTAAAACATAAGGAAGATCTCTTGGTTTTTCTAAGTTGCTTTGTGGTAAATAACTTAGTAGACGTTTAACATCTTCTAAACATTCAACATCATTTGCAGAAGTTGTATGTGCTACACCAGATTTTGTACTGTGTGTACTTGCGCCACCTAATTCTTCACTAGTAACGGTTTCGTTAGTAACCGTTTTTACAACGTTTGGACCTGTTACAAACATGTAACTTGTATCTTCTACCATCATGGTAAAGTCGGTCATTGCAGGAGAGTATACTGCACCACCAGCACATGGTCCCATAATTGCTGAAATTTGCGGAATAACACCAGAAGCTTTTACATTACGGTGAAAAATATCTGCATAACCACCAAGCGATCTAACACCTTCTTGGATACGTGCACCACCAGAATCGTTAAGACCGATAAATGGTGCACCAACCTTAAGTGCCATATCCATGATTTTACAAATCTTTTCGGCATGTGTTTCTGATAGCGCACCACCAAAAACAGTAAAGTCTTGTGCAAATACATAGACAAGACGTCCATCTATTGTACCGTAACCAGTTACGACACCATCACCATAAAACTTTTGGTTTTGCATCCCAAAATCTACCGTACGATGTGTGACTAAAGCACCGATTTCTTCAAAAGAACCTTCGTCCATTAAGTACTCGATACGTTCTCTAGCGGTTAGTTTTTTCTTTTCGTGTTGTTTATCTATTCTTACTTGTCCACCTCCTAATTTGGCAAGTTCAAGACTGCGCTTAGCACAAGCGTGCAAAATGACATAAAACTCATATTAATTAGTTGGTACTCTTAATTGTTTTTGATCTTCTAAATACTGTTTTACAGCAATTAAAGCGGCTATTTTAGCTTCTTTTTCTGTTTGTTGCTGTAAGGCTTCTGGCGAATAGTATTTTTTTACGAAGTGTGTATCAAAGTTTCCAGAGGTAAACGCTTCATGTTGACAAACAAATGCACCAAAAGGTAAAGTGGTTTCTATCCCTTTTACTTTATATTCTGAAATAGCTTTAAGCATAATTTGTATAGCTTCTTCACGTGTTTTACCATAAGTAATTAATTTGGCTAACATTGGATCATAATAAATAGGAATGTCCATACCTTCTTCAAAACCGTTATCTACACGAATACCATCACCAATAGGAATTTGGTATTGCTCTAAGTGACCAACGCTAGGTAAGAAGTCGTTTAAAGGATCTTCAGCATATACACGAAGCTCTAAAGCGTGACCATTTATTTTTAAATCTTCTTGTTTTATAGGAAGCACTTCGCCACGAGCGACTTGAATTTGAAGTTCCACTAAATCAACACCAGCAATAATTTCGCTTACAGGATGTTCTACCTGTAATCTGGTATTCATCTCTAAGAAATAAAAGTTATGTTGATCATCTAATAAAAATTCGACTGTACCAGCACCAACATAGTCGCAAGCTTTGGCTACTTTAATAGCAGCTTGTCCCATTTTTTCTCTTAACTCAGGAGTTAATACAGCACTTGGTGCTTCTTCTACTACTTTTTGATGACGACGTTGTATGCTACATTCGCGTTCAAAAAGGTGAATGACATTACCGTGTGTATCTGCCATTACTTGAATTTCGATATGTCTAGGAGAGGCTACATATTTTTCAATAAAAACAGAGCCATCACCAAACGCGTTAACCGCTTCACTAATGGCACGATTCATCTGTGATTCAAAATCGGCTTCTTTTTCTACAATACGCATTCCTTTACCGCCACCACCAGCAGATGCTTTGATTAGGATAGGAAAGCCAATGCCTTGCGCTATTTTTTTAGCTTCAGGGATATCTGTAATAGCCTGATCTGTACCAGGTACCATTGGTATATCGTAGGCTTTAACGGCGTCTTTAGCTGCTAATTTGCTACCCATTACTTTAATGGCGTACGATTTTGGACCGATAAATGTTACGTTATTTGCTTCGCAAAGCTCTGCAAAGTCTGCATTTTCACTTAAAAAGCCATAACCAGGATGTATCCCGTCTACGTTGAGTTGTTTTGCAACTTCTATAATTTTTTCGCCTAATAAATAAGATTGGTTAGAAGGAGCTTCACCAATTAAAACAGCTTCATCAGCAAATTTTACATGAGGCGCATTACGATCTGCAGTAGAGTAGACTGCAACGGTTTTAATACCCATTTTTTGGGCAGTTTTCATGACTCTTATTGCGATTTCGCCACGGTTGGCGACTAATATTTTTTTCATTTTATTCAAATTCAATTAATAGTTCGCCTTTATCTACAGTAGTACCTTTTCCGCCAGATACAGATTTTATAATACCTTCACGAGGCGATAGGATACTATTTTCCATTTTCATGGCTTCAAGGATTAAAAGTGGTGTGTCTACTGAAACTTCGTCACCAGGTTTTACCAAGACGTCTAAAATAAGACCAGGCATTGGCGCTTTAATTTCGTTTACTTTTTTAGAAGCACCAATTTCAAAACCTAAAGATTTTATTAGTTGATCTAAATCGTTTTCGATATTTACCGTGTAATTATTATTGTTTATATTAACGGTATAGATTTTTTTATTGAAGTTAGATGCTAAAATTTCAGCCTTATAAGATGTGTTGTTGTCAAGGATATGGTAAGATTGATTGCTAACCTTAACGCTATCTAATGCTGAAATATCTTCGGAAGTTACCTCAAATTCTGAGTTGTCATTAACTTTGACTTTGTAGGATATATTCATTGTTTTAATTGTATTTAATTACTTGTAAAGATACTGATAAATACATTTTTTATCCCAAGTTATAAAGTATTATTTGCTAAAAAGACATAGTTGTTAGTTTTTAAAAAAAGATCCTTTTTGGTGACGTTTTATAGCTTTTCTTGATAAGAATAATCCTAAGGCTAGAGATATAAATGCTCCAACCCAAATACCAGGTATAAAATTTATAAATAAAAAGAAATCGTAAGCACCATGAAAAACAATAGCTAACAACAAACCACAAAGGTTTAGAAAAAGCTTATTAGGTTTAAATTTTGCCATACCCATAAAATATCCCATTAAAATACCAAATGTAGCGTGAGCAGGTACAGCTGTAAATGCCCTTAAAAGTGCAGTGCTAGCACCGTGTTGCAATACATACATTATATTTTCGGTTGCAGCAAAACCCATAGAAACCATTACGGCGTAGACTATGCCATCAAAAGGCTCGTTAAATTCTTTATGACGCTGAGCAAATAACAATACAATTAGGTATTTACTTAACTCTTCGGAGAAGCCTACAACAAAAAAGGCTTGTTTAAACTGCTCCCAAACACTTAGTTTATCTACTAAAGGTAAAAAGTTATTAAAGAATATGTAAAACACCGTAGTAATGATAACGCTAACAATAGCACCAAGGAAAAAGGAAATAACCAAGAGTTTAGTAGGCTCTTTTTCATATTTGTCTTTAAAGTAGATATAGGCAATCACCGTAAAAATTGGTGCTAAAGCCATAATGATAAGTTGTATGACTGACATTTAATGTGTTTTTTTGGTTATGGCTTTTAAAACGGTAATGTAATAATCATAATTACTAGAAACAAAGTGTCCGTTTTTATCGTTATTATCTAATAAGTCTTTAAATTGAGAAGTGCTTACCAATTTTAAAGCTTCAACTTCTTCTTTTTGAGGAGTTAATTCAGATAAATCAACGATTAATTTTGCTATAAATGTATGATGAAATTCGTTATCAATCATTCCATTTGGATAGGTTTGAAAACAAGGAAATACACCAATTTTTTCTAAGTCGTCTTCTTGTATTTTAAGCCCAATTTCTTCTTTAATTTCTCTAATGGCTCCGCTTTCAATAGTTTCACCTGCATCAATATGTCCGGCAACACTAACGTCCCAAAGTAGCGGACAAATAGCTTTACTAGCAGCACGTTGCTGTAGTAAAATTTCTCCTTTAGAAGTATATAACCAAATGTGTACGGTATTATGATACCAACCTTTTTTGTGTATTTCGGTTTTTGTAGCAGATTTACCTGTTGGTTTACCTGATTTGGTGACTATGTCTATGTATTCTTCCATTAAAAAAAGATTCCCACTTTCGTGGGAATTTATTATTTAAAGTAACTAAATGTTTCTCCGTCTTCAATTTTAAGTAACGTTTCGTAAATTAACTTGATTACGTTTTCTACATCATCTTTATGTACCATTTCTACTGTAGTATGCATGTAGCGTAATGGTAAAGAAATTAATGCAGAAGCAACGCCGCCATTACTGTAAGCAAAAGCATCTGTATCTGTACCAGTAGCTCTGCTTAAGGCACTACGTTGGAATGGGATTTTTTTAGCTTCGGCAGTATCTGTAATTAAGTCGCGTAACTTTTGTTGTACTGCAGGTGCATAAGCCACAACAGGACCAAGTCCAATTTCTAAATGACCTTCTTTTTTACGGTCAATCATTGGTGTTGTTGTATCGTGCGTAACATCTGTAACGATAGCAACATTAGGTTTAATGGTTTGTGTAATCATTTCTGCACCACGAAGCCCAATTTCTTCTTGTACAGAGTTAGTAATGTATAATCCAAAAGGTAATTTCTTTTTGTTTTCGTGTAATAAACGTGCCACTTCCGCAATCATAAATCCACCCATACGGTTATCTAATGCACGACAAACAAATTTATCTCCATTTAGGATATGAAACTCATCTGGATAGGTAATTACACAACCTACATGAATACCCATTTTTAAGACTTCTTCTTTATCTTTTGCACCTATATCAATAGTAATGTTATCTGGTTTTGGAGCTTCTTCTTTAGCTTTATTACGTGTATGTATTGCAGGCCAACCAAATACACCTTTTACAATACCGTTTTTTGTATGGATATTTACAATTTTACTTGGTGCAATTTGATGGTCGCTACCACCGTTTCTGATGACATAAATAAGTCCGTTATCAGAAATATAGTTAACGTACCAAGAGATTTCGTCTGCATGCCCTTCTATAACAACTTTGTATTTAGCGTCTGGATTAATAACGCCAACAGCAGTACCGTAAGTATCCGTGATAAATTCATCTACATAAGGTTTTAGATAATCCATCCATAACTTTTGTCCGTCCCATTCGTAACCCGTAGGCGCAGCATTATTTAAATATTTTTCTAAAAAGTCCATTGACTTTTTATTAAGTATCGATTTTTTTGCCATTTTTAATTAATTTTTGTCTAAAATAACAATATTCACAGTTATTTAATAGTTAGAGAAGCGTTAATTATTAATTTTGTATTAACATCTAAAATTGGAATGGTTTTAGCAGTAATAATGGTATGAAAAAACTACTTTTTTTAAGTCTTTTATTTCCTTTTTGGCTTTTTGCACAAGAAGAAGATATTATAGTGAAAGATTCTACAGATGTAGATTTTATCATTATTGAAGGCGATTCTATACCAAAAAAATCTATTTATTTAGATGAAATTCTTTTACTACCAAGTTTACATTTCAACAGTAAAGAAGAACGATACCGTTACTATATTTTAAGGCGAAAAACATTAAAGGTTTACCCTTATGCTAAATTGGCAGCCGAGCGATTAGAGACGTTAAATGCACGTTTAAAAACATTGGACAGAAAAGGAGATAAGCGAAGTTATGCAAGAAAAGTTCAGAAATATATTGAAGAAGAATTTTCTGAAGAACTTAAAAAACTAACACGTACCGAAGGTCAAATCTTAGTTAAGTTAATTCACAGACAAACAGGACAGACTACTTTTGATTTAATAAAAGAATTACGTAGCGGTTGGCGTGCCTTTTGGTTTAATACTACTGCAAGCTTGTTTGATATTTCTTTAAAGCGTGAATTTGACCCAATAAACGTTAAAGAAGACTTCTACATTGAAGATATTTTGATAAGAGCTAAACAAAGTGGTTTATTAGAATTACGAGCACCATCGGTAGAGTTTGACTATTTTGAACTTAGTGATAAATGGGCAGATAAAAAAACAGAATCAACAGAAGATTAATGAGAAAACAAACACCTTTTGAAGAGCAACTTAATGCAATTACACATGCAATTGGTGCTATTTTTGGTATTGTTGCCTTAATTTTATTAATCATTTTTGAAACAAAAAAGACCGAGTTTAGTCTGTTTAGTGTGATTGTTTATGGTATTTCAATAATTATATTGTTTACAGCATCTACCATGTATCACAGTTTTACAGACGAGAAAAAGAAACATTACTTCCGGATTGTTGACCACATTAGTATTTATCTATTAATAGCAGGAACTTACACACCAGTTTTACTTATAACTTTAGAGCAGAGTAAAGGTTGGTTACTGTTTTATATTGTTTGGGCTATTGCAGCATTTGGTGTTATTCTTAAACTATTTTATACAGGTCGTTTTGAAGCGTTTTCAACCATCTTATATTTAGTTATGGGTTGGCTTATTGTATTTGATTTTTCAACATTAAATAGTCTTATGCCAGCAAATGGAATTATCCTATTAATGGCTGGCGGATTAGCATATACCGTTGGTATTGTTTTTTATGCGATTGAAAAAATACCTTATAACCACGTAATTTGGCACCTTTTTGTATTGGCAGGAGCTATTTGTCACTTCTTTATGGTATTGTTTTTTGTGGTTTAAAAACAACGATTTACAATATGTAAACCGTTGTTTTCATTATAATGATACTATTTGTTTTTTATAGAATATTCCCAGAAAGCACCGCTAATATCTGTTAGTTTGATAGTGTAGTTTCCTTTAGGAAGTTTAGTAAAAATATCATCTTCAAAAGTCAATTTAGCTTTGGCGCCTAACGGTAGGATAAGGCTATGTTTGCCAGGTTTGACTTTGGCTATGTAGTAATTAGAAATGTTTTTATCATTTAGTTGTGATAAGGCATTTTGGTCTAGTTGATATATTTTTTGGTTTTGATTATCTAATAGTTCTAACTTAATAATCCAAGCGCCATAAACATCAACACCTTCAGTTCTAAATACATCAAAACTAATTGTATTATGGTTAAATAATCCTTCTGTAATTTCAACTTTAGGTTTTATAGATTTATTATGAAGTGTTCCCCATAATCCACCATGAAAGATTTGATTGGTAGCTAATGTTAAACCAAAAATAAATACAGATCCAATCAAAACAACTTTAGGGAAGTTGTTGTTTTTAATAGGAATGTTACCAGATCCTAACCAATTAAACCACTTCTTTTTGGTAAAAGATATATTCTTGTTTAACAAGTAATTGTCTAGCGCATATTTGCCACTACCAGTTAAAAATAGTACAAAACCTGTGGCTATACCTAAAATACCTATTTGCCATTCGTCTAAACATGTTGTACCAATCCAACCTGATGCTAAAAGAATACCTAAAGCTAAACTAAAGACACCAATACTCATCAATCTTGTAAATAGCCCAAACATGATAAATAAACCAACAAGACCTTCAATTATGGTAAATACAACCATATTAATCCATAGAGCATCTGGGTTTTCAACTAGATATTTAATAATAGGTTTTATGCCTAAGGCATGTGGTAAAAAGTGATTGAATTTTACACCAATATATCCAGCTAATTCTGGATCCAGTTTTTCGGCTAATACAGTTCGTCTCCAAAATGCAGAAAAGTAGGTCCAACCTACAACAAGTCGTAATGCTAAAGCCATTAGCCCAGCATCATTTTTTAAATTTATTTTATTCATTTTTATTATCAGTAAGTTATTATTTATGATTCACGATCTAACGTGTTTTGTGTCATAAACAATTACAGATAATCTTTAAAATTTTGGTATAAAATATAAAGTGGAAGAGGAGCAGTAGAAGTAGTTTGTGCTGCTTGAAGTTGTGTGTTTACGCTTTTATTTTCAACTAATACGAAGTTATAGTTTAATACATCAGGAAATATTGCAATCTGTTGCGAATTACTTTTTGATGTTGAAAGTTTTATAACGTTAACCTCTAAATTGTTACAACTGTAGTTGCTAAAAGTAGATTTGTTTTTGTTAGATACTTCAGTTTGAGGTAAACCAAGTTCTACTTGAAAAAAATTACGAACCTTACACGGCGATACTAATAATAAAAAAGCAAGGCTAACTACAGATAACCATGATATTATTTTATTAGTTGCGCTTATTTTCATATCGTAAAAGTACTAATAAGGTTTTGTGCCGCTTATTAAACTTTTCTTAATATTAGGTTATTGATTAAAATTAACCTTCAATAATATCTTTATACTCTAAAAAGAAAGCTTCAAAACGACTCATAATGTCATTAAAAAACACCATAACTTCCTGCCATGTGTTTTTGTTATGGATAGATACTTTATGCCCTAAAGGGACATAGACACGAGAGATTTCTTTTCCGTTTTCTAAAAAAAAGGCTTCTTCATATATGGCTTCTGGTAAAAACTCATCTTTTAAAATAGATTGAAGTGCTACCAGTTTTTCCCAATATTTAATACGATGTTCTAAGCTATCTTCAAGATCTAATGCAACTAAAGCTTTTTTGTTATCAAAATGAAATTTAAAGCTAGCACCTTTAAGTTTGGTGTTGTATAAAATCCATTTTCTTGGGAAAGATTTCCCAAAACTGGTCCAAAATTCTTGTTTTAATTGCCTTGATTCTTCTTTAGAAAACATAATTAGAATTAGTTTTTAAACAAAGTAAGCAATAATAATTGCTAGAACTATGGTGCTTAGTTTAACGATGTTAAATTTATGCCCTTCATTACTTTCAAATAAAATAGTAGTACTAATGTGTAAAAAGATACCAATAACTAAGGCTGAAATCTCATAAAAATAGGTGGTAAAAAACTCAAAAGTATCAGATAAATACGTTCCTAGAGGCGTCATAATAGCAAACAAGCCTAAAAACATGACTATTTTAGGAGTACTTATTTTAGATCCTATAAAAAACGAACTTAAAATGATAGCAACGGGCAATTTATGAATGATGACACCATATAATAACTGCTCATGCGCATGGATAGGTATACCTTCTAAAACGCTATGCATACTTAAGCTAATAAATAACAACCAAGGAAAATTTACTCTATCTTTATGGATGTGTACATGTCCGTGTTCTGCACCTTTAGAGAAAAATTCTAAAACAATTTGTAGCAAAATACCAGCCATAATAAATAGACCGATAGGCTTATTATGGTTATGATGGTATACTTCTGGTAAAAAGTTAAAAACGGTAATAGATAATAAAAAAGCACCACTAAAAGCTAATAATAACTTAAGGTTAGCCGATTTTTTAGGTTTAAAAATTAGTACAATTAAAAAACCTAAAACAACACTTAATATGGGTAATATAATATTTAACATAAAGAAGACTTAGCGGTCGTGTTTAGATTATTTAAAAATCATGATTAATCTTTCAGAGTTTTTAGCATCAAATTTATTTAGCTTATAATCTCCAAATACGTCTAATAAATATACACCAGCTTTTTCAAATAATTTTTCAAAATCATTAAGAGTAAAGGCTTTTACACGTTCTTGAAAGAGGTAATCTTCATCTTCAAAAGTAAAAGAAATATCTTTAATAATGTAACCGTTTTCAACGCGACGTGTCATAGTAAATTCAATACCATCAACCGTTTTGGTATCTTTTTCAACTAAATTATTGATCACGTAATTACTGTTCATAAAATCAATAACGCCAAATCCAAATTCATTTAAATCGGCTTTAATAGCTTTTATTGTCGACAGGTTATCACTTTCATTTTCAAAATATCCAAAGCTAGTAAATAGGTTAAACACTGCATCAAAGGTTTCGCCGTAAGGCAAACACATATTATGCACTTTAAAATGTAGTGTATCGTTTTCAAACTGTTTAGCGTGCGCAATGCTGTTTTCAGATAAATCGGCACCAATAACGTCATAACCCAACTTATTTAAAAAGATACTATGTCTGCCTTTACCACAAGCCAAATCTAAAATTTTAGCCTGTTCCGGTAAATTTAAATAGTTGGTTAAGGTGGTCATAAAAGCTTCCGCTTCGGCATAATCGCGGTCTTTATAAAGTATATGATAAAATGGTGTGTCAAACCAAGAGGCATACCATTTTTTTGTACTGTTTGTCATAAAATTAATTTTGGGGTTTAAACTTTCGCTTAGGCTACAGTTTACCAGGCTTTCGCAACTCGCTCTTTGCAAGGAGCTCAAACAAATTGCTCAATCCTTAACCCAATTATCAACAAAGGTTATGTTTCCCACAAAAATAGAGTATTTTTGCAAAGTATTAGACGTTTATAATGGAAGAAAATTTCAACATGGTAGCCAAAACCTTATTTGGTTTTGAAGAATTATTGGTAAAAGAATTAAAACAACTTGGTGCACAAGATGTTAAAGCAGGCGTACGTAACGTGTCCTTTGTTGGAGACAAAGGGTTTATGTATAAAGCCAATTTGGCTTTGCGTACGGCAATAAAAATTTTAAAACCAATAAAAACTTTTAGAGTATCTAACGAAGAAGATTTATACAAACAAGTGTATAATATTAAGTGGGAAAAATACTTAAAAGCTACAGGTAGTTTAGCCATAGATGCCACAGTACATTCTAAACACTTTACACACTCAAAATTTATTGCTTTAAAAACAAAAGATGCTATTGTTGACCGATTTAGAGATAATGGTGGTGTTAGGCCAAATGTAGATTTGCGTTTTCCTGATTTAAAAATTAATGTACATATCGATCGCTCTGTTTGTACTATTTCTTTAGATACTTCTGGCGAATCTTTACACAGACGTGGTTATAAGTTAGCCACCAATATTGCGCCTATAAACGAAGTACTAGCTGCAGGTTTAATTATGCTTTCTGGTTGGGACGGACAAAGTGATTTTATGGATCCGATGTGTGGTAGTGGTACGATGTTAGCCGAAGCTGCTATGATAGCTTGTAACATACCGCCAAACTTAATGCGAAAAGAGTTTGCTTTTGAACGATGGGAAGATTGGGATGTTGATTTATTTGAAAAAATTGAAGAATCTTTATTGAAGAAAACAAGAGATTTTCATCATAAAATTATTGGTTATGATAAGTCACCAAGTGCTGTGCATAAAGCGAAAGAAAATATTAAAAACGCACATTTAGACGAGTTTATAACTATAAAACACGAAGACTTCTTTAAAACCCAACGACCTGGCGGAGAGCAAAAGTTACACATGGTTTTTAATCCACCTTATGGCGAGCGTTTAGATATACAAATGGAACAGTTTTACAAACAAATAGGAGACACCTTAAAACAAAACTATCCAAATACAGATGCTTGGTTTATTACTTCTAATTTAGAGGCTTTAAAACATGTAGGTTTAAGACCTTCAAGAAAAATTAAATTATTTAACGCAAAACTAGAATCTAGATTGGTTAAATATCAAATTTATGAAGGTAGTAAGAAAGCGAAGTTTAATTAGTAGTATCTTTTTCAGTGTTTTCTGGTAATTCTTCTTCTTTCTTTTTCTTTGTTTTAGCTTTTTTAAACAAAGGAATCATATAAGAAACAGTATAACCATATCCAATACCAATACTGTTAGAGTCAAAAGTTTTGTAAAAACCTGGTACGTATAGGTTTTGCAGGTTTTCAGGTTCGTCTTGACTAATCATGCTTTTTAACTGTCCATTAATACCAACGTATAAATTGTTTAAAACTTCGGCTTTTATACCTATTTGAAGTTCTACCCAAATGGCAGATAAGCCTCCAAATTTAACACTTTCGTTAGAAGAGTTTTGTTCGCCCCAATATTGATTGGTATTATAAACTGTATAGTTATTTCTGGTTTGGCTAAATGTACTAGCACCAACTCTAAAACCTGCATAAATCATATTGTCCATACCGTACCAGTTGTCGTACATATTATAGTCTGCACCAGCTTTAAAGTAGCTGCCAGAAGCAGTAACGCTTAAGTAATCGTTAGTAGTTGTTTTTTCTTCAGTACCTAACTCACCAGCTAAATACCAACTTTTTGTTAATCGGTAATCACCAACAATTTCAAAGCCTTTATACTCATCGTCTAAAGCCGATCTAATTAATTTTCCTGCATCTGCACCAATACGTAAACCGTATTGTAATTTATTAGCGTTTTCTGTTGGTATTTGTATGGTGTCTTGAGCGTTAGAAGACCAAACGCTACAAACAAGACTAATGAGAAAAAGTGTAGTGTGTAGTTGTTTCATCTTCAATTATTAAATTATCGTTTTGAGGTATTGTTTGAAAAATCCATTGTCCATCTGTACCTTCATCTAAAGTTGTTGCAACGTTTTCAAATATAGTTTTGTAACCACAAGCTCTTGATACATAAACATCATTTCTTGTGTAGTTTATCGTGACTAATTCTTGGTTTCCTGTAAAAAAGTCGTCTGCTAAATTATCAGATGTACCGTTATCATCAATTTCAAATTCACTGATTAAAATAAAATGTGTTTGATCTTCGGTAGTTTTTAATGGTAAAAATATTTGATTAGTATCTTCACCTGAAACGCCTCTTAAGTTAGAGTCTTCAGGAACGCTTGTATTTAAAGGAAACACACTTGGATCATCAATACCTAAAACAACTAAACCAAATACATTTTTAGAATTTTCTATGATGTTATTATCTACAAAATCAATAATCATATTTGGTGTTGTAGGAGAACTTTCTGGACATAAATCGTCTCGTTCACAAGTGGTTAAAAGCGGTAACACCAATAATAGCGTTAATAGTTTTTTCATAGTTTATTTTTCAAATAGTACAACCGTTTCTATGTGTGATGTGTGTGGAAACTGATCGACTAAACTTATCTTTTTTAATTTAAAACCTGCATTAAT
Organism: Mesoflavibacter sp. CH_XMU1404-2; assembly: GCF_037029465.1. Taxonomy (NCBI): domain Bacteria; kingdom Pseudomonadati; phylum Bacteroidota; class Flavobacteriia; order Flavobacteriales; family Flavobacteriaceae; genus Mesoflavibacter; species Mesoflavibacter sp. CH_XMU1404-2. The sequence continues at coordinate 36,228 of NZ_JAYMEM010000031.1, forward strand.
CAAGGTTTCTGTATCTCTTGCTTGTGTTGCAGGATTACAAGATACATAAACCATGCGTTTTGCATTTAAATTTATGATTTTGTTTAAGGTTTTTGGTGCAATTCCAGAACGAGCAGGATCTAATATTATTGTCTGAATTTTGTTTTGGTATTGTGGGTATTTACTTAAGAATTTGCCAACATCTTCGGCATAAAACTCAAGTCCGTCTATATTATTTCTTTTGGCATTTAATTTAGCATCTTCTATTGCAGAAGCTACGATATCTACTCCAATAATCTTGGTGTTATTACTTTTTGAAGCAATGATTTGTCCAATGGTACCAGTACCGCAAAACAGGTCTAAAACTACCGAGTTATCTACAGCTTCTTTATCTTCTAAAGCATAATCTACAACTTTTTGGTATAGTTTTTCGGCAGATTTTGGATTGGTTTGAAAGAAGCTTTTCATGCTAATTTCAAAGTTTAATCCAAGAAGTTCTTCAACTATTTTGTCTTCACCATAAATAAGAGTAATACTACCCGTTGTAGCGATGGTACGGTCACCTTGCTCGTCATTTATAGTATGTAAAAAACCAGCAACTCTATCATTAAAAAGCGATACTAAAAACTGAGCAAATGCATTGAGATCAAATTGATCTAATCCATCAGAAGTAGTTACCAAATTAAATAATAGCTGATTAGTTTTAAACGATTTTCTAACCACTAAGTACCTAAAAAAACCTTCGCGTTTTGGTGCATGCCAAGGAGCAAGACCTGTAGCTTCACAGTATTCTTTAATTTTAATTAAATTATCTTCTAATTCTTTATCAAAAATACCGCTGTCTTTATCTAGGTTGTCACCAATCCACCACGTACCACGACGTTTAAAACCAAGAGTAAACTCGTCTACATCTGTGTTTTTATCATGATCGTAACCAATTGCAGAAAAGCTATATTCCATTTTATTACGATAATGGAATAGGTTAGGAGACGCCACAAACTCATCAAAATAATCTTCAATTTCGGTCACTTTTCCAATCTTTTTAAACAAATCCATTGTACTGGTGTACTTGTATTGGTGTTGTTTTTCGATTGGTAAGTTAATGTATGGCGCACCAGAAATTTCATGGTAGTTTAAATGAACTTCATCAGGAGATTTTTGTAGTACATCAATTAACTTACACTCGGCGTATTTCTTTTTTGATTTTACCACACGAGCTTTAACTTTTTGACCAGGTAAAGTGTTAGGTACAAAAAGCACAAAGTTTCCTAATTCGTTGTTTATACGGGCAATTCCTTTGCCGCCAAAAGCGTAATCTACAATATCTAAATCGATAAGCTGACCACGTTTTACAAATTTATTTCGATCTCTTCTAGACATGCTGCAAAAGTAAGCAAAGCAATTTCGATTTTGGAAATTAGAATTATGATTTTTTAACTTTTTTAAGTTGAAAACCAGAATATCGTTAAATCCAACTAAAAATGTTTTTAAAGGCTAGTAATATTTATTATTTTGCAACTTCTAGGGATGATTTCTTTCCCACGCTGAATTTTCGAGACTTTTCGAAAGGATAAAGGTAGATAAGGAATGGTTATTTTTTCACTTTAAAAATTTATAAAAATGGCTGTTTTAGACCAATTAACGTCGCAAGAAGCGATGGATTTAGAAAACAAGTATGGAGCGCATAATTATCATCCGTTACCAGTAGTATTAAGTAAAGGAGAAGGTGTTTACGTTTGGGATGTAGAAGGTAAGAAGTATTACGATTTTTTATCGGCTTACTCTGCTGTAAACCAAGGACATTGTCATCCAAAAATTGTAGATGCAATGACCGAGCAAGCAAAAAACTTAACCTTAACCTCAAGAGCATTTTATAATGACATGTTAGGTCGTTATGAAAAATATGCGACAGAGTATTTTGGTTTTGATAAATTATTACCAATGAATACAGGAGCAGAAGCTGTAGAAACTGCTTTAAAAATCTGTAGAAAGTGGGCTTATGAAGTTAAAAACATAGATGAAAATGAGGCTGAAATAATTGTTTGTAAAAACAATTTTCATGGACGTACAACGACTATCATTTCATTTTCAAATGATCCCGTAGCACGCAAAAATTTTGGTCCTTATACAAATGGATTTATCAAAATAGATTACGATAATTTAGAGCAATTAGAAGAGGCTTTAAAACAAAATAAAAACGTAGCAGGGTTTTTAGTAGAACCTATACAAGGTGAAGCTGGTGTTTATGTGCCAAGCGACGATTATTTAGCAAAAGCAAAAGCACTTTGCGAAAAATACAACGTATTATTTATTGCAGACGAAGTGCAAACAGGTATTGCCCGTACAGGAAGATTATTAGCAACTTGTGGTAACTGTACTTGTGAGGATAAAAATTGTTCTGGTACACCAGAAGTAAAACCAGATGTTTTAATCTTAGGTAAAGCATTAAGTGGTGGCGCATATCCAGTAAGTGCTGTTTTAGCAAATGATAATGTGATGAACGTGATTAGACCTGGTAACCACGGAAGTACTTTTGGAGGTAATCCAGTTGCAGCAGCTGTAGCTATAGCAGCTTTAGAAGTTGTAAAAGAAGAAGACTTAGCACAGAAAGCTTTTGATTTAGGTGAGTTATTTAGAGCAGAAATCAATAAATACATAGAAACTAGTAACATTGTTAATTTAGTAAGAGGAAAAGGTTTACTAAACGCAATAGTTATTAATGACGATGAAGACAGTGATACCGCTTGGAATATTTGTCTAGCATTACGTGATAATGGCTTACTAGCAAAACCAACACATGGAAACATAATTAGGTTTGCACCGCCATTAGTAATGACTAAAGAACAATTATTAGATTGTGTATCTATCATTACAAAAACTTTAGAAGCTTTTGAAAAATAGAGCTATATTTATATAAAAAAGGCGACCAATTTGGTCGCCTTTTTTATTTTATAAGAATATGTAATTATTGAGCAGCTTGTTGTGCTTCATACTGCTCCATTGTTTGTCTAAATTGTTCTTGTATCTCGTCCCATCCAACAGTGTAAATTCTGTAAATTGTAACTAATAAATAGATAACGTTAATAATAGTAATTATTAAAGCTACCGTTTTAGCTGTTTTCATTTGGTTATATTGTTTAGGACCTGCTTCGTAATCTTCAGGGTTTAATTGTGCATTTTTTAAGGAGTTATTAGCTACTAAAAATCCTGAACCAGATAGGATAAAACCTAATCCGCCAAAACAGCAGCATAATAAACCGACAATTGAAAGTACATAAACTAAGGTTGGGTTGAGTCTTTTTTTCATTTTAAGTGTGGTTAATTAAATTATATATAAAGTTAGTTAAAATTAATACAATACTAATAATAGCTAATATAGAAATGATTTTTGTTGAATATTTAAATTTATAGAAAACAGATACTAATATAACTATACCAAGAAGAGATAGCGTGTAGATTGCAGGATACATCAAAAAACCATCTACCAATTTACCTTGAGATACTAAAGTGACAGATCTTTGTATACCACAACCAGGACATTCAAATCCTAAGACTTGCTTATTCATACAAGGCAGCATGTAGTTATTTAAATCTTCCATTTTACTATTTAAAATTTAAATTTAGTAAAATAAAAAAGGCTTTTACAATTTGTAAAAGCCTTTTTAAATAAAATTTTATGTCTATCTATTTTTTATTAGCTACAATAACCTTTTTAGTTGTTGTATTACTGTTAGAAAGTGTAGTTTGTACTAAATATACTCCATCACTTAAGTTTTTAGTAGAATAGCTTAAACGCTCGTTGTTGTTTTTTATAATTTTGTTAAAGATAATTTTACCAGAAACATCGTATAGTTTAATATTTTCTATATCAAGCTTTTTAGGGTTTAAAACTACTAATTCAGATGTATTGTTATTTTGAATTACGTTAAAGTTATTATCAGCAAATTCATCAGTAGATAACGTATTAGCTTCTACAAAAACAACTTCAAATCTATCAGTATAATTACCAGCAGGTAAGTTAATTTCGAAGTTTTGAGACTGTAAGTTTACGTAAGTATCATTTACTTTATCATGTATGTAAATAGGTTGATTGTTATCAAAATTTTGCACATCAAATATTCTAAACCTAATTAATTGTTGATTATTAAGATTTAAAACTACAGGAATAGCTAAATTTAAATCATAAGCATTAGCTTGAGCTACTAATTTTTTTGTGTTTTGAGGCCAATATGCATCAGAGTTTAAAGACTCATACATTCTACTTTCTAAACCGTAATCTTCGTTAGGTGTTGCTGTATTATGAAAGTTTTGTAATAATTGGCGTGTATAGGTTTCGTTAAAATCTATATTTAATCTAAAGCGTTTAAAATCTGCAGGTACTATAGTTAATCCGTCTACAGTATATTGATCGTCTTGATTTGTTGTGGGAGATTCAGTTTGTTGAGCTGTTCTAAAAAATTCACTATTAGCAGCAGATTCCCTATAAAACACACGGTGACTGTCTGATATTAATAAATGAGAATTAGAAGGAGCTGCAGGATTTCCTTTAATCATAAAACCTTGGCCAATAGGAATAAATCTTCTAGCCTCTTTTATAGAAGAAGAAGGTGTTCCACTAATTGTGTTAATAGTGCCGTCTGCATTGTAAGTTTTAAAAGTTGCAGGTGTAAATGTACCAAAATTACCTAGAGTTGCATCTGTAATTGTATAAGAAGCATAACCACCAGAATAAGCCGTTAAGTTGTGAGATGCAATAGATTGATCTTGTTCCCAATAATAAAGTGTTGCGGTTTCTAAAAGACCTGAATTAGCAGGATCATGAATTAGCAAAGCTGCATCTAAAGCAGATGGATAAGGGTTACCTATTAAAGTTTCTTGTCCAGGTTCTATATCTACAAGTATTTCACCTTCGTTAGGTTTCCCTCTAAAATCGTATTGTTGGTTGCCTGCATCTGTTCCTTTCATAGTAAAACCATAACCAGCATCTACTGTACCAGATTCCCCAACATAATCCCAATCACTATAGTTAGTACCTGGATTATATGTCCAAATCCAATAATCTTCTATATTTAAAGGAGAACTTGTTCCGTTATATCCTGTAGTAGAGTAACCAGCAAGATTACTGTTAGTTAGATCTACAACGTCGTAAATGTTTTTGTTAGGTGTAAATGCTCTGTTACCAGTACTGTTTGCATCAACATTTCCTACAGGAGAAGCCCAATAATTGTAGGCATATTGATTTACAGTCCCTTCTTGATAAACACTAAGTTTACCAACACCAGAGTTACCTGTGTTACCAGGACCTTGAATTAATTGTGCTTCGTCTCTTAAATAAAAAGTAGAGTTTGTTTCTGTTAAATTTACATCATCTTCTACATACACTTCAATATCGGTAGCAAAAATGTAAGCATCGTTTCTAACTGTTAATTGGGCTAAAGATAATTGACAGAAAAAAACAGATAAAATAGTTAAGTAAAGTATTTTCATAGTAATTTACATTTGACAAGCAAAAATACTAAAATCATCTAATAACTAGATATTTAAAATGATTTTTAGATGAAATGTATTTATTGCTCTTTTAATGTACAAAATTTATCGATAAAATTACTACTAAATCTTAATTTTAAAACCTTTAATTTTGTTTCCAAGATATATTACGAATGAATAAGAATTATATTTTTATACTAATTGGCGGAATTATAGCCTTTTATGCTAATGCTAACGAGAAACAAAATATTTTTTTACTTGTACTAGGAATTGTAATTTTAATGTTTGGTATTTACAAGCTACAAGCAACTATACCTAGTAAAAAAAATAAGCAAACTTTTGTTGAATCCGAACCAGAAGACGAAGAAGAATAATGTTAAAAATTGGAGATAAAGTAGAGGTTTTAGATGATGTTCTATCTGGAACAATAACGGCTATAAACGGCAATACAGTTACTATTGAAACTGATGAAGGTTTTGACTTAGATTTTAATGCCAATGAATTGGTTAAAACTGGTTCTAAATCTATAAACCAAGATGCTTTTAAATTAGCTAGTATTAATGAAATTCTTTCTGAAAAAACAGAGAAAAAAAGACGAAATACTCAAAAAATAAAACCTAAAGAGCGATATCAACCAAAACTAGAAGTCGATTTACACTTACATAAACTAATTGACAACGAGCGTGGTATGAGTAATTTTGATAAACTTAATCTTCAATTAGATACCGCAAGACGACAGTTGGAGTTTGCTATTAAAAAGCGCATCCAAAAAGTAGTCTTTATTCACGGAATTGGTGAAGGCGTCTTAAAAATGGAGCTAGAAACACTTTTTAGTCGTTATGATAATATTAAATACTACGATGCAGACTACAAAAAATATGGTCTAGGCGCAACTGAAGTTTATATTTATCAGAATGCTTAATTAAAATTCAGGAGTGATATTTCTTGTACTGCTTAAATCAAAGTCGTTTGTATTACTAATATCAATTAAATTACCAAAATCATAGGTTTGATATTGAAATGATGAAAAATCTAAACCGTATGCTATCATTCTTACTTCAAAAGTATTATAAATAGTATGTTGTCTGTAAGACGTAGCCAGTAAAGGTGTTGTAACTTGATCGTTTAGATAATCAGGACCAGCGTTAGGGTCTGTTACATCATTAGTAGGGTTGTTGTCTTGTGTTGTTGCGTTTTCTTCGTCAATGGTTAGTGTACCATCACCATCATCATCATTATCTCTGTAATTTGGTATGCCATCTCCGTCAGTATCTAAAGCATTAGCTTCCAGTTCGGCTAAAGTCATTCCTTCTTCAAAAGTTACTCCTTCACTTATAGTTAGTACATTGTCACCGTCATCGTCTGGATCCATATAATTTGGGATACCATCACCATCAGTATCATCGTCATTTAAATCTCCGTTTCCATTTAAATCTTCTAAATATGCAGGAATACCGTCGTTATCATCTTCAATTAAAGTTACAAAAAAGGTAAAATCTCCGCTAGAGGTATAGTCTTCTGTAATTTGGATATTATCTGGTGGCACATCGTTGCAAAAAATTCCTTCGGTAGAAGAGGCGTAACTTCTGTATTTAAAAGTATGGTTACCACCTACATTATTTTGGTCGTATTCTGTGTTGACTAACTGTAATCTGTTTGGGTTGTCAGGATGTACTTCAGTTTGAATTAAGTTGCTTATAACAAATTCACTACCAGTAATTTGTAAAGTCAGACTTTGACTTGGGTTTGTTTTATAAATCACCAAATCACCACAAGCTCTAAAGGTATCATCAAACTCTAATTCGCTAGTAATAATATCTCCATCATCACAGGTAAAAAGAGATAAACAAAGTATAGATAAAGCAAATATTTTGCGCATAATTTCAATTTTAAAAAACAAAAATAACAGAATTGCCAAACTTATAACGCAACCATTAACAATTAATTTTATTTAAAGTATTTTTGCGTATAATTAAAGTGAATTTTAGATGAAATCTGTCTATTTAGATAATGCCGCCACAACAGCTATATTACCAGAAGTTGTAGATGTGATGACAAAAGTTTTAACAGAAACTTATGGCAATCCATCTTCGACACATAATTACGGTCGTAATGCTAAAGCTATAGTAGAACAAGCTAGAAAAACCATAGCTAAGCAGTTAAATGTGTCTTCATCTGAAATTATTTTTACTTCTGGTGGTACCGAAGCAGATAATTTAATTCTCCAAAGTGCAGTAAAAGATCTTGGAGTAAAAACAATTATTACTACAAAAATTGAGCATCATGCTGTTTTAAATACTGTTAATTATTTAAGTAAAAACTATGCTATAGAAATAGTCTTTTTAGATTTAGATGAAAACGGGCAAATTAATTACAATCAATTAAGTGAAACACTAGAAAGTAAAGAAAATGTTTTAGTAAGCTTAATGCATGTTAATAATGAAATTGGTAACATTTTAGATATTAAAAAAGTAGCCGATTTATGCCAAGCTAATAATGCATTATTCCATAGTGATACAGTACAATCTATTGGACATTACAATTTAGATTTAGAAGCTATAAAAGTAGATTTTATAGCTGTAAGCGCACATAAATTTCATGGACCAAAAGGTGTTGGATTTGCTTTTATTAGAAAAAATTCTGGTTTACATCCAATGATTTTTGGAGGCGAGCAGGAGCGAGGTCAACGTGCGGGAACAGAATCTATTCATAATATAGCAGGCTTAGAAACAGCATTTAAAATAGCCTATCAAAATCTTGAAAACGATAAAGAACACATCACTAATTTAAAAGTCTATTGTTTAGAGCAGTTAAAGTCTGTAATACCATCTATTTTATTTAATGGACAATGTGATGATTTAGAAAAAAGTACTTATACCATTATCAATTTTAGATTACCAGAACTATCTAAAAATGCAACGATGATTCAGTTTCATTTAGATTTAAAAGGAATTGCATGTTCACGTGGTAGTGCTTGCCAAAGTGGAAGCACAAAAAACAGTCATGTTTTAGAGGCTATTTTAGATGATGAAGATTTGAAAAAAGCATCTTTACGTATTTCTTTCAGTAAATTTAATACTAAAGAGGATATAGATTATTTATTAGCTGTTTTGAAAGATTTGTTTTGAAATCTATTTTGAAAGAATACTCTTGTTAAAGATGTTTTAATAATATTTCTAAATTCTTAAAATAATACTAAAGTTAAGCTTTTGTAAGGATAATATCACAACAAAAATTCTTCTGAGTGTGAGATATTCCATAAATTTAAAATACACGCATATTCATTTAAAAAATTACTGCTATGAAAAAGAAATTACTTTTTTTGATGGCTGTGTTGTTATATACTTTAAACTATTCACAAGTAGGAATAGGTACAACAACTCCGGATCCATCATCTATCTTAGAAATTGAATCTTCTACCTTAGGAATGCTAACTCCTAGAATGACAACTGCACAACGTAACGCAATAACAAATCCTGCAAATGGATTATTGGTATACGACACAGATTTTGGCTTGTTTTATTTTTACGATAGTACTTCTTGGCAACCTCTATCGTCATCTCAACGTAATAATTACAAATTAATTAAAAGTGAAGCCGATTTAGCTGCCGAGTTAGTTGCTGGTAGTGGCACAACTTATCTTCTAGACTCAAACACATATTACGAAATTAATGGACTTATAACGCTGTCTTATCCAATAGAGCTAAATAACGCCTATGTAGCAGGAGAAGATACTAATAATGATATTTTATTAAGGACTACAGGAAATATATTTGAAGGAGATACAGGTGGATCTGTTAGAAACTTAACTTTACAAGCTTCTGCAGGTTCAGTTTTTAATTTATCTGAAATAACTAATACCCAAAATTTAATTTTAAGAGATGCTTTTATTGTTAATTCTGCTTCTGTTGGTAGTATTACAGGATTTAATTTAGTCTTTTTTAGTATTGTACAATATGTTGGTAATACTACAGGTATAGTTTTTACAAATATAAATCAATTACTTCTTAATTCTGAAGGTTGGGATGGGAGTAATTCAGGTACTTATCAAACCTTTGTTGGTAATTTTGAAGTTATAGCAAAACAAGGTGGGTTTAGTGAAGTTGTAGGTGCTACAGCAGCAATAGATGTAGTAGGTATAACATCTTTAACAGGAGGAGGCACATTAAGAACTGTAGACTTTTTTGGAGGCGGTAATTATATAAATGGACCAGGAACTTATACTAATTATAATTTTAATACCGATTGGGATGTTGATTGTGCAGGAATACCAGTAGAAAAAGATGCAGTTGCAGCTGGTAATTTTTATTATAATGGAGCCGTAACTAGTGGTTTTACTCAGGAAATAAGTGATGGAATAGCAGTAGAAGTGGAAGGTAACGGTACTTTTGCTAGTAATAATTTATTTAGGTTCACTACGAATGGAGGAAATAATGGATTGCAATATGAAGGTTTAAAAAGTAGGCAATTTCAAATTAATGCTACATTATCAGTAAGAGTAATTAATGCTGCAGGTAATTTTTATGCATTTTATATAGCGAAAAACGGAACAGTTTTAACAGAATCTAGATCTATTGTATATATAGATTCTAATGCGCAAATTCAAAACGTTGCAATTAATCAAAATACCATTTTAAACACTAACGATGTTGTAGAGCTGCACGTGCAGAGATTAACAGGTTCTGGAGACGATGATTTAGTGATTTTTTCTGAAAATTTAAGTATAAACTAAAATCTCATAGTTGTTCTTACATTAAACACTCTTGGTGTTAAATAATTGGGTATAGCATATTGACGTTTACTGTACACATCTCTAACCCATGTGTTGGTTATAGAGTTTTGTACATTAAAAACATTAAATATTTCAAAGCCAAAAGACAATTCTTTAAACGGTTTTTTCCAACCACTATCAAATTGTTTGTCTTTATCAACTAATACAAATTGTAATCCGACATCTGCACGTTTGTAGTCTGGTAAGCGGTTTTGGTATACGTAAGGATCTGCATAACTTGGTGAGCCGCCAGGTAAACCTGTATTGTATACTAAATTTAAGTACATTTTCATACTAGGTATGTTTGGTACATAATCTTGAAATAACGCAGCAAACTTTAGTCGTTGATCTGTTGGTCTAGGTATGTAGCCTCTATCATTAATGTTTTCTTCGGTTTTTAAATATCCAAAACTAAACCAACTTTCGGTACCAGGAACAAACTCACCATTTAAACGTAAATCTAATCCGTATGCATAAGCTTCTGCATTATTATTTGCTCTGTATCTTATTCTAACATTTTCTAATGTGTATGGATTAACATCGGTTAGTTTTTTGTAATACGCTTCACTAGTTAATTTAAAAGGTCTGTCCCAAATTTTAAAGCTATAATCATTCCCAACAACTAAATGTATAGATTTTTGTGCTTTAACATCTGCATTAACAACACCAAATCGATCACGTAATTCTCTGTAAAATGGTGGTTGGTAATATAATCCTCCACTTATTCTAAACAGCATATCTTTATCCCAGTTAGGCTTTATGGCAAATTGCGCACGCGGAGAAAATACAGATTGACTAACAGATTGATTGCTTAACGCGTCATCTACAGTCCAACTATGACTTCTTACACCAGCATTGTACCAAACATCGTGTTCGCCAATTTTACTGCGTAAACTCCATTGTACATATGCTTGCAGACGATTTATAACTGTACTATTAGTAGCTCTAACGTTTTGATAGGCTTCTAAAGGACCTTGGTAAGGCTCATAAGGTTGCTCGTTAAACGCATCAGAACTTGGTGGATTTATAGAAAATCCTGCAGAATCTATAACTTCCCATTCTACTAATCGGTCTCTAATATCTTCATTTGTATATTTAATTGAAAACTTAAATTCGTTTTCATTTTTAGTGTAAGTTCCTTTTGCTTCTATGGTAGAAATTAACGCATCTAAATCGTTACGACCATGGTTAAGTTGGCTTCCAATACCTTCTGCAAATTCGACTTCACCAAAATTATCATCGCCAATATTACTGTTTACTTCACCTAAAGCATATTGTGCTAATATGTCAAAATACTCTTCTTCAGTTGTGTGGTAAGTAGAGGTAACAAGACTTAAGTCTAAATCGTCATTTACTTTATAATTAGCACTTAAAGCTCCAAATAATGTTTGGTATTGATCTTTTTCTTGGCCTTCATATCTTACGACTAATGCTAACGGATTATCTAATGTACCAAAGTTGGTTTGACGAGTAAGCGGAATATAATCGTAGTCGTTTAAGGACGCATTTCCTAAAAAGCTAAGTTCAAATTTATCGGTAAATCTGTAAGTGAAATAACTTTGAAGATCTGCAAAAGTAGGGTTGAAGTTGGTTTCTGTTTCTTGTGCATCTACCAATAAGCTATTATCTCGGTATCTTAAACCAACAATACCAGTAAATTTTGAGTCTTTACTAGCTGTTTCAACCGCTAAACTTCCACCTAAAAGGCTTAAATCTGCAGCAACACCAAATTCGGTTGGCTTTTTATAAGTGATATCTAAAACTGAAGACAATTTATCGCCATATTTAGCTTGAAATCCACCAGCAGAAAATTCGATATTACTTACTAAATCAGAGTTGACAAAGCTTAAACCTTCTTGTTGTCCAGAGCGGATTAAAAATGGACGATAGACTTCAATACCATTAACATAAATAAGGTTTTCATCATAATTTCCACCACGTACCGAGTATTGTGTACTTAACTCGTTATTACTGCTTACACCAGGTAAGGTTTTTAAAAGATTTTCTACACCAGCTTGCGCACCAGGAATTTTAAGTAGCACTTCTGGCGCTATGGTAACAATACCTTCAACATCTTTTCGTTTTTTTCCGCTTAAAACAACAGTTGAAATCTGTACAGCATCTTCTTTCATTACTGGGTTAAACTCGAAAATTTCACCATTTTTTAAGTTGAAAGTCGCTTCTACATTTTTAAGTGATACATGAGAAAAAACAACTGTAACATCTGTGTTTGCAGGTATTTTTAAAGAGAAAAAACCATTATTATTTGTTTGTGTTCCTAAGTCTCCACTTTTTATGTTAACAGCTTCAATAGGTTGGTTAAATTCATCTAAAATCACACCATTTATAGTGGCTGTTTGAGCCAAAGTGAAAATTGGTATTAAGACAAAAAGAAGCTTTAAGGTTAGTTTTAGTTTTTTCAAAGGTCTAAAAATTTATTTTCTATGGAAAGTTGCCTCAAATGTAGTACTATTTCCAACATTATCTGTTACAATTACTTTTAAATTGTTGTTGGTATCTTTAACGACATTATCTTTAAAATCGTGTACAAGCATATCGGTTTTGTAATCATATTCCATTAAAATCCACTTTCCGTTAACGGTTGCTCGATAATTAGAAATACCAGTTAGCTTATCTTCAATTTTAAGTTTTAAAAAGCGGTATTTACTCATCCATTTTCCGTCAGTAAAATTAACGGGTTCTATGGTTGGAGCAACAGTATCTCTTGCTAAACAGTAAGTGCCTAAATCGTTGGTTCTGGTATATAAAACATTATCTTTTTGTTTAGTTGAAGAGTAACTAGGAAAATCATTCCAACCAACTAACCTTGCAATATAAAGTTGTTTTAAATCTTCTTGAGAATAGCCAGTTATATCATAATTTATAGTGAAATATTTACTGGCAGCTTTATTATTGTCATGCACTTTTACTGTGTCTGAATGCACTTGAAAGTCCATAAAAAAGTTATCGTAAAAAGTTTCTTTAGGAATATCTACAGTTATTTTATCTTTTTCTAGGATAACATTTTCTTCTCTATTAATGTAATATTGAGAAGTGAAGCTGGGCGCAGTTTCGGTCACAGGAGTAGTATCACCATTAATGTTTATGTCAATAATTGTAGTATTGCCTTCAAAATCTTCAACTTTAATTTTATATAAAGACGCTATAGAATCGTAAATCATAACATATCCATCATCTACTAAATTTTCATACATACTTAAAGGGTTATTAGTATCTAAAAATAGTTTTTGAAGACGTTCTTTTTCTTCAGAATAATGTGGATAATCAATTAAACGGTTAAGATGTTTTGTTTCGTCAAACGAAAAACGCTTAAAATTAATAGTGAAATTAGGCATACCATTTAAAGCAGTTTCAATTTTATAAACGCCATTTTTATTCGCAGCTAAATCTTGTCTGTCTATGGTATTTATAGCAAAACCAATTTTACCGTGTGCTTTAATGTCTTCAACTTTATAATCGCCATTTTGAAGCGGAATTAAACGCAATTTTTGCTTTAAATTAGAATTGTTAACATGTGATAATTCGTTAATTGGGTAAGCGTAAATACTTCTTACTATTGGTTTTTTAGAGTCTTTAACTTTAATGCCAAACAATAAAGGATTTATAGGTCGTTCTAGGTTATCTCTAATTTCATAATGAAGATGTGGTCCGCCAGAACTACCTGTGTTTCCTGAATAAGCAATAACTTCTCCTTTTGTTAAAATAAGTTCGTTGTTTGTTGGAAAAACTTCAATTTCAAAAGATTCTTGTTCGTATTGTTTCTTTTTAATAAAGCTTTCAATTTTATCAGAAAAACGTTGTAAATGTGCATAAACAGTAGTGTAACCGTTTGGATGTGTAATGTAAAGCGCTTTACCGTATCCAAAATGAGCAATTTTAATCCTACTTACGTAACCACTTGCAGCAGCATAGACTTTTAAACCTTCTCGCTGTTTAGTTTTAATATCTAATCCAGAATGAAAATGATTGCTTCTAAGTTCTCCAAACGTACCAGCTAAAATAGTTTCGCCATCCAAAGGTGAAGCAAAATAATCTTGCGGGTACATATTTTGAGCATTGATAAAACTTGAAAAAAATAAAAAGAGAAATGTTATAAATCGCATAAAATACATGTTACTGCTAAAATAGAAATAAGGTTTTAATTAGCAAACAAAAATCAATAACTAGACCAACCAATTGATTTTTAAATACTTTTTTAAAAATAAAATTTTATGAAAAAACAATTGTATAATCCTACGGTTTGATTAACTTTGTAAGATAAGTATAGGTATTAGCAGAATGAGTAAAATTGAAGACATTGTTGATAATCTAGAGCAAAAAATTAGCAAAGTCTTAAAGAGACAGCAAGTTTTAAAAGCAGAAAATGCTAAGCTAAAAGAAGCATTGCAACAATCTCAATCAGTGTTAAAAGCCAAAGACCTAGAATTAGATAATTGGCAAGAAAAATATAATACACTTAAAATGGCTAACACCATACTTGGCAGTGACAATGATAAACGAGAAACAAAGCTCAAGATAAATGCATTAATTAGAGAAATTGACCATTGTATAAGTCAATTATCTAGTTAAAATATTAAGATTAATGGCAGACACACTAAAAATAAAGTTATCAATAGCAAATAGAGTGTATCCATTAACAATTGCACCAAGCCAAGAAGAAGGCTTAAGACTAGCTGCAAAAAAAATTGAAGCTATGATAAAGCAATTTGAGCAAAGTTATTCTGTTAGAGATAAGCAAGATGTATTGGCAATGTGCGCATTACAATTTGCTAGTCAAGTAGAGCAGAGTATATTAGATAAAGAGTACGTGTCAGAACATGTTGAAGAAAAATTAAAAGCCTTAAACAATATGTTAGACACACATTTAAGTTTATAAAGTAAAACGTTCATAACACATAAAATAATAGGTTACTGCCTACATTGATTATCTTTTTGAGAAACTCAACGTTAATTCTTTAAAAAGGGTGAGTTTAAGCTGTAAAAGCATGCTGCTAATACTACGTATTTGGGCAGATCCTTGATCAGTTTGTTAGCCCTAAACTTGTTTTTAAGGAGTTTTTTTCAAAACAAAATTAATGTAGGCTTTTTTTATATATAATTAATCAACAATGGATAATACAATTTTAATAATTGCTGGTATTGCAATTGGAGCCTTAATAGGTTTTATTATTGCAAAAATGCTAGAACGAAGTAATGCATCAAAGCTAATTAAAAGTGCAAAAAAATCTGCAGCAGCTATCGTAAAAGAAGCAAATGCAGAAGGAGAAAGCATTAAAAAAGATAAAATTTTACAAGCTAAAGAAAAGTTTTTAGAGCTAAAGGCAGAGCATGAAAAAGTAATCATGAGCAGAGACAAGAAAATGTCTGATGCCGAAAAACGTATTAGAGATAAGGAATCTCAAGTATCAAGTGAGTTATCAAAAACTAAAAAACTTAATGCAGAAATAGAAGAAAAATCTAATGATTTTGATCACCGTTTAGATGTTTTAGATAAAAAACAATCAGAGCTTGATAGACTACATAAAAGTCAAGTAGAGCAGTTAGAAGTTATTTCTAGTTTATCTGCAGACGAAGCTAAAGAACAGTTAATAGAATCTTTAAAAGGTGAAGCAAAAAGTGATGCTATGGCTTATATCCAAGATAAAATGGAAGAAGCTAAATTAACAGCACAACAAGAAGCTAAAAAGATTATTATTAACACCATACAACGTATTGGTACAGAAGAAGCAGTAGATAACTGTGTATCTGTATTTAATATAGAAAGTGATGATGTAAAAGGACGAATTATTGGTCGTGAAGGTAGAAACATTAGAGCTATTGAAGCTGCGACAGGTGTAGAAATTATAGTTGATGATACGCCAGAAGCAATTATTCTTTCTTGTTTTGATTCTGTAAGACGTGAAGTTGCACGTTTATCGTTACATAAATTAGTAACAGATGGACGTATACATCCTGCACGTATTGAAGAAGTAGTTAAAAAGACTCAAAAACAAATAGAGCAGGAGATAATAGAAGTAGGTAAGCGTACCGTTATCGATTTAGGTATTCATGGTTTACATCCAGAATTAATAAAAATGGTAGGACGTATGAAGTATCGTTCTTCTTACGGTCAAAACTTATTACAACACTCGCGTGAAGTTGCTAAACTTTGTGGTGTAATGGCAGCAGAATTAGGATTAAATCCTAAATTAGCTAAAAGAGCAGGTCTATTACATGATATAGGAAAAGTGCCAGATGCAGAAGCAGATATGGAAACACCTCACGCTATTTTAGGTATGCAATGGGCAGAAAAATTTGGTGAAAAACCAGATGTATGTAATGCTATTGGTGCTCACCATGATGAAATAGAGATGAAGTCTTTATTATCACCAATAATTCAAGTGTGTGATGCGATCTCTGGAGCAAGACCAGGAGCAAGACGTCAAGTTTTAGATAGCTATATACAACGATTAAAAGATTTAGAAGAAATAGCATTTGGCTTTAGTGGTGTTAAAAAAGCCTACGCAATACAAGCAGGTAGAGAATTACGTGTTATTGTTGAAAGTGAAAAAGTAAGCGATCAAAATGCTGCTGATTTATCGTTTAATATTTCTCAAAAAATACAAACAGATATGACTTATCCAGGTCAAGTTAAAGTAACTGTAATTAGAGAAACAAGAGCAATAAATATTGCTAAGTAAACAAAAAATATAATAGAGAATTAAAATAAAAATCCAGCCTAGTGCTGGATTTTTTGATTAGGTAAATGAAGTGTAAAGGTTGTACCTTCATTAATAGTACTTTCTACATCTACAGAGCCGCCAAAGGCTTCTAATTGGTTTTTTACTAAATACAAACCAACACCTTCTGCATCTGGATTATTATGAAATGTTTTATATAAGCCAAAAAGATCATTTTTAAATTTATCTAAGTTTATGCCTATACCATTATCTTTTACAACTAAGTTTGTGTGTGTATCAAAACATTCAGAAGCAATTAAAATCTCAGGATTTCGTTTAGGATGTTTATATTTAATTGCATTGGTTACTAGATTCTGAACTATACTATATAAATAAGACTTGTTAAAATTAACGCTACAATCATCAGAAATACTAACTTTTATATTAGCGCTCTTTTCTGAAATCAAATATTCTAAATCTTTTAAAACGTTATTTATCTTGGCATTGAGCTTAATGTTTTCACTTGTTTCTTCTGGTTTAGACTGTATGGAAACAATTTCACTTAAATCATTTATAGTTTTAGTTAATGATTTTGAAAGAGTTTTCATGTAATCAAGCATTTCCTTTTTTTCATCTTCATTTTTAGCTTCATCATAAAACTGAAGTAAACTTTCAAAATTCCCTGCGTGTTGTTTTAGGTTGTGAGTTACAATGTGAGCAAAGTTTTGTAGTTTACTATTCTTCTTTGCAATAAGATCTAAAGTTTCTTTTATTTTTTGCTCATTGTCTGCATAATCGGTAATATCTACATGTGTACCAATAACTCTTGTAGCTTCTCCTAGTAGGTTTTTTTCTATATATTGACCACGATCTAAAACCCATCTATAAGTACCGTCTTTATGTAATATACGATGCTTGTTCTCGTAATTGGGAAGTAAACCATTTAAGTGGTCTTTAAAGTCTTTAAAATATTGTTCTTTGTCTTCTGGATGAACACGATCATTCCAGTCATTAATATTTTGACCAAAAGCATCATCATCTTCAAAGCCTATTATAGCTTTAGAAGGTTTTGAAAAGAAAATTTTATTGGTTTCAGTATTAAAGTCCCATATACCAACTTTTGAAATTTCTAAGGCAAGTTGCCATTTTACGTTTTCAAAATGTTCGTCATTGGAGTTTAACTTAAGCTCTTTTAATAACTGTGACATACAGAAAGTACCGTTGCGTTAATTTAAGATTAAGCTAGCATAAGGGATTCAAATACAAACTTATAGATTATCTGTTTAATGGCAAAAATATTTCGATGAAATGCATATCTACTTTCTTGGGTGAAAATTGTTAATCACTTGTGTTAAGTGACTTCTGTCTATATGTGTATAAATTTCTGTGGTTGTAATACTTTCGTGACCTAGCATTAACTGTATAGCTCTTAAATCAGCTCCATTTTCTAGTAAATGCGTAGCAAAACTGTGTCTAAAAGTATGTGGTGATATTGTTTTTTGAAGATTAATAGCTTTAGCTAAGTCTTTAATGATAGTAAAAATCATAGCTCTTGTAAGTTGTTTGCCTCTTCTATTTAAAAATAAGATGTCAGAATGTTCTGGATTGATGTTTAAGTGATTTCTAATTTCATTCTTATAAATATCAATATATTTTTGAGTGTGTTCCATTATAGGTACAAAACGTTGTTTGTCTCCTTTACCTGTAACTTTTATAAACCCTTCATTAAAAAACAAATCAGATATTTTTAGGTTTATTAGCTCACTAACTCTTAATCCACAACCGTAAAGTGTTTCTAAAATTGCTTTATTGCGTGTGCCTTGCGGATGACTTAAATCAATAGCTGCTATAAGATTATTTATTTCGTTTAGAGATAATGTATCAGGAATTTTTCTTCCAATTTTAGGAGCTTCAATATGATCTACTGGATTGTCTTCACGATAGTTTTCAAAAATTAAGTAATTAAAAAAGCCTTTAATACCAGATATTAATCTTGATTGAGACCGCGCATTAAGTTGTTTTGCGGTTTGATATATAAACTCTTTAATAGTTTCTTTAGAAATATGTACTGGGCTTTCAGTATTATTGGTTTCTTTTAAAAAGACTATAAGTTTTTCGACATCTAACACATAGCTATTTATAGTATTGTCTGATAGACCACGTTCTATTTTTAAGTAGATTGAAAAATCATTTTTTGCTTGGCTCCAATTCATAGTGTAAATGTATGGATAAAAGTAGAGTATATTTTAAGCTTTATCATTTGTAATGTTAAAAACTTTGTTAATTAATTGTTTAATATGTAAAAATCAATACAAAAAAATTAATAGATTAGTATTATTATTAATCAAATTATTAAATCATTAATTATGAAAAAATTATTTTTTTTAGCTGCTTTTGCAGTTTTTGGATTATCAACAATGAATGCTCAGGATTTTAACGTTGGTGTTAGTGCTGCTTTGCCTATGGGTGATGCAGGAGACATTACAACATTTGGAGTTAATTTAGATGTAAATTACCTTTGGGAAGTTTCTGATGACTTTTCTGCTGGTATAGCTACTGGTTACCAACATTATTTTGGAGACGAAGTTTCTGAAACTTTTTTAGGGCAAACAGTAACATTTGAGTATGATGACTTTGGGTTCTTACCAATTGCAGCAGCAGGTAGATTTAATGTTTCTGAAGAATTTACTTTAGGAGCAGATCTTGGTTACGCTGTAGGATTGAGTCCTGATGGTAATGATGGTGGATTCTATTATGCTCCAAAAGTACAGTACGGAGTTAGTGAATCATTAGACATTGTATTATCATATAAAGGAATCAGTAATGATGGTTCTTTTGATGCTCTTTCTTTAGGAGTTGAGTTTGGTTTATAATACCAAAAAACAATAAAATAACTAAAACCGGAGCAATGCTTCGGTTTTTTTATTTATATAAACAAGTTTTTTTTATCTTTTTTTTTTACTTAAACCGTAAGTGCTTGTAAGTAAGTGTTATATAAAAAATAGTATATTTTTATTCATTTTTTTCTTGTTAGATATGTTTGACTAGTATAATTTTGCCGCCTCAAATCAATAAATGAAATTTAAATTATGAAAAAATTATTATTCGCAGCTGCTTTTGCAGTTTTAGGATTTACAGCTAACGCTCAGGAAGAACAAACTTTTGGTTTTGCTAAAGGTGATTTATTTATTTCAGGATCTGTTACTTTTAGTAATGAATCAACTGGAGATGTTAAAGATAACGCTTTTGAAGTAGCTCCAAAAGTTGGTTACTTTTTATCAGAAAATATTGCTTTAGGTGCTAAAGTAGGATACACAACTTCAAAAATTGATAACGGTACTGCTGATGCTAACAATAATGCTTTTGCTGTTGGTGTTTTTGGACGTTATTATTTTACTCCTGCTAGCAAGTTTTCTTTATTTGGTGAATTAGCTGCAGATTACATGTCTTATGATAACGAGTACCCTACAGTAGTTGAAGGTGATGGTTTTGGTGCTAATTTAGGAGCAGGATTAAACTACTTTGTATCATCTAACTTTTCTATCGAAGCTGGTGTAGGTGTTTTAGGTTTCAATTCTACAAAAGCTGATGGTGCTGATGATGCTACAAACACATTTTCTGTTGGTGGAGACTGGACTAATGTAACTTTTGGTGTTAACTACAAGTTCTAATTAGTAAATACAATATTTACTATTAAAATAATTAAAAACCGAAGCAAACGCTTCGGTTTTTTTATGCGCTTAATTTTGTATTTTTACTTTATGAAAAAACTAATCATCATCAACGGTCCTAATTTAAACTTATTAGGCAAAAGAGAGCCTAATGTTTATGGTAACTTGTCTTTTACTGAGTTTTTAGATACAATTAAGAATAAATACTCTAATGTATCTTTGGAGTATTTTCAATCTAATGTAGAAGGAGAGCTTATTAGTAAAATACAAGACGTAGGTTTTGATTATGATGGTATCATTTTAAATGCTGCTGCATACACACATACTTCTGTAGGTATTGGTGATGCTGTAAAAGCGATACAAACACCAGTTGTAGAAGTACATATCTCTAATACGTTTGGAAGAGAAGAATTTAGACACCATTCTTTTATTTCGCCTAACGCTAAAGGTGTTATTTTAGGTTTTGGTTTGCAAAGTTATGAACTTGCTATACAAAGTTTTCTTTAGTATAATTTAACGCTTTTCTGTTTCCTTTCTTAAAAAATATTAATTTTTCAGGTCTAGTTTTATTTCTTTATTAAAAATAGTTAAAAGAGTTTTATTTCCTGTTAAACCCTGTTAACAAAGCATCTGAGTAAGTTAGTTCTGCGTAATTTCATTGTATAAACCAAAAAAATGAATACAATGAAAAAATTAATTTTAAGTACAGTAGTAGTATTATCTGGTCTAACTTTTATGAGTGCTCAGTCAGATTCTAAAATGGTACAATTAGGTATTAAAGGAGGAATTAACTCATCAACCATTAGTGGAGATGATATTGGTGATTTAGACTCAAGAACAAGTTTTAATGCTGGTTTAGTAGCAGAAATTCCTTTATCAGAACGTATTTCTTTTCAACCAGAGGTATTATATTCTGGTCAAGGTTTTGATATTCAAGAAATAGACCAAGATAATGTTTTTGACACCGATGAGAACATCGAATATCAACTAGATTATATTCAAGTACCATTACTTTTAAAAGTATATTTAGTTAAAGGCTTATCTGTAGAAGCTGGACCGCAATTTGGTTTTAAAATCAATGAAGAAATTGACTATCAACCAAATGATAATGCAGGAGATATAGATATTGAAGATAGTAATGTAAAAGACTTTGATACTAGTGTAGCTTTAGGTGCTGCATATAAGTTTAATAATGGCTTTTTTATTAGCGGTCGTTATAACTTTGGTGTTACAGATATTTTTGAAGATGGTACTGTTTTTGAAAACGTAGATGCTAAAAACGAGGTATGGCAATTTGGTGTTGGATTTATGTTTTAATACATTATCAATCTTACTAAATAAAAAAGGTTCCAGAATTTCTGGAACCTTTTTTATTAAAAATAGTTTTTCAATTTTATAAGTGAATTACTTCATCATAAGCATCTGCAACAGCTTCCATAACCGCTTCACTCATCGTAGGATGCGGATGCACTGCTTTTAATACCTCATGACCAGTAGTTTCTAATTTTCTACCTAAAACAGCTTCTGCAATCATATCAGTTACGCCAGCACCAATCATGTGACAACCTAACCATTCGCCATATTTAGCATCAAAGATTACTTTTACAAAACCGTCTTTATTTCCACCAGCACTTGCTTTACCAGACGCAGAAAAAGGGAATTTTCCAACTTTAATGTCAATACCTTTATCTTTTGCTTGTTGTTCAGTTAAACCAACACTTGCAACTTCAGGAGAACAGTAAGTACATCCAGGTATATTACCATAGTCTAATTTTTCTACATGCTGACCAGCAATTTTTTCTACACATAAAATACCTTCGGCAGAAGCAACGTGTGCTAATGCTTGACCTGGTGTAACATCACCAATTGCGTAGTATCCTGGGATATTTGTTTGATAGTAATCGTTAACTAATATTTTATCTCTATCTACAGCAATACCAACATCTTCTAAACCAATGTTTTCTATGTTTGTTTTGATACCTACAGCACTTAGTACAATATCTGCTTCAAGTACTTCTTCACCTTTTTTAGTTTTAACTGTAGCTTTAACACCGTTACCAGAAGTATCTACTTTAGTAACTTCGGCAGAAGTCATAATATTTATACTGTTTTTCTTAAACGATTTTTCTAATTGTTTAGAAACGTCTGCATCTTCAACAGGAACAATTCTGTCCATATATTCCACAATAGTTACTTCGGTTCCCATAGAGTTGTATACGTAAGCAAACTCAACACCAATAGCACCAGAACCAACAACAATCATCTTTTTTGGTTGTTCTTTTAGGGTCATTGCTTCACGGTAACCAATTACTTTTTTACCATCTTGTGGTAAGCTTGGTAACTCACGACTACGCGCTCCTGTTGCAACTATAATATGATCTGCGCTATATTCTTTTCCGTCAACATCAACTTTTTTACCTGGTTTTAATTTTCCAAAGCCTTCTATAACGTCAATTTTGTTCTTTTTCATTAAAAATTTTACACCGTTACTCATGCTTTCAGCAACACCACGACTACGTTTTATAACAGCGTCAAAATCTGCTTCTGCTTCTTTAACTTTTAAACCATAGTCTTCAGCATGTTTTAAATATTCAAACACCTGAGCACTTTTAATTAAAGCTTTTGTTGGGATACATCCCCAATTTAGGCAAACGCCTCCTAAGCTTTCTTTTTCTACTACAGCAGTTTTAAAACCTAATTGAGAGGCTCTAATTGCTGTAACATATCCACCTGGTCCACTTCCAAGAACTATAATATCGTATTTACTCATTATAAAAAGTTTTGTCGTTTTTTAGAAGCTACGAATTTACGAAATCGTATTTGAATAAAGAATTTTACAACCTCAAAAATTATAACTTTTACTACCTTTGTGATAAGTTTATATCTATGAATATTCCAAAATCTAGTTTTCCGCGAGTTGTAATTATTGGTGGCGGATTTGCTGGTGTAGCATTAGCAAAGAAATTATCTAAAAAAGAATTACAAGTTGTGTTGTTAGACAAACATAACTATCACAATTTTCAACCACTTCTTTATCAGGTGTCTACAGGAGGATTAGAACCTGATTCTATTGCGTATCCAATAAGAAAAATATTAAAAGATTTTCCAAACTTTTATTTTAGGTTAGCAGATGTTTCAGAAGTTAATACTGAAAAAAACAAGGTTATTAGTAACATAGGTGAATTGAGGTTTGATTATTTAGTGATTGCTTCTGGATCTAAAACTAATTTCTTCGGAAATGAATCTATCGAAGCCAATAGTATGGAAATGAAAACCATACCACAATCTTTAAACTTACGAAGCTTAATTCTTGAAAATTTTGAAGATGCTTTACTAACTTCAAATTTACATGAAAGAAATGCTTTGATGAATTTTGTAATTGTTGGAGCAGGACCAACAGGAGTAGAGCTTGCTGGTGCTTTGGCAGAAATAAAAAAAGGAATTTTACCAAAAGATTACCCAGATTTAGATACAAGAACTGTGCAAATTAACTTGGTGCAGTCTGGCGACAGAATTTTAAAAGAAATGAGTGAAAAAGCCTCACAAAAAGCTGAAGATTTTCTTGAAAAATTAGGTGTACAAATTTGGAAAAATGTTCGTGTTACTGGTTATGATGGAAATGTAGTAACAACTAATAGTGATCTAACTTTTGAATCAGAAACAGTTATCTGGGCAGCAGGAGTAAAAGGTGCTGCAATAAAAGGAATTGATGGAGAAACGTTGATTACTAGAAGTAATAGGATAGAGGTTAACCAGTTTAATCAAGTTAAAGGATATAACAATATTTTTGCAATTGGTGATGTGGCACAAATGACAACAGATAAAACACCACATGGTCATCCAATGATGGCACAACCTGCCATACAACAAGGTAAACAGTTAGGAGAAAACCTACTTCGTTTAATAGAAAATAAGCCTCTTAAACCATTTAAATATAAAGATAAAGGTAGTATGGCAACTGTTGGGCGTAATAAAGCAGTTGTAGATTTACCTAAATTTAAATTTCAGGGTGTATTTGCGTGGTTTGTTTGGATGTTTGTGCATCTTTTCTTTTTAATTGGCTTTAGAAACAGAGTTGTAGTTTTTATCAATTGGGTATACAACTACATTAGATTTGATCGAGAAGCACGATTAATAATAAGACCTTATAAAAAGAAATTTAAACCTTAATTATTTTTCAGGTACAAAATTTAAAGCAACACCATTAATGCAGTGTCTTTCACCAGTTGTGTCTTTTGGACCATCATTAAAGACGTGTCCTAAATGTCCGCCACAAGTCGCACAATGTTCTTCGGTTCTAGCATAACCTAAATCATAGTCTGTACTAAAGGCAACATTTCCTTCAATTTCTTGATCAAAACTAGGCCAACCAGTACCAGAATCAAACTTGTTTTCGCTTTTAAAAAGAGGCGTATTACACGCAGCACAATGAAAAGTTCCTTTTCTATATTCTTTGTTTAAAGCGCTAGAAAAAGCACGTTCTGTACCAGCTTCTCTTAAAACATAATATTCCATGTCAGTTAATTCTGCTTTCCACTCGGCTTCAGTTTTTGCAATAGGAAATGTTTCTTTTTTTTCTGTCTCTTGACCTTTAGATTTACAACTAAAGACCATTGAAATGATAAGTAATAAGGCAATTTTTTTCATAGTTATAATTTTCTATTAAGATAAGTCGTTTTATAATAGCAGACATTACAATATTTCATTTTAGCAGTTATTTATGACTTTTAATCGAAAACATTAAGAGTATACTAACATATGATAAAGTGTTTTTTGTGAAAGATTTTGTAAATTAGTTCGAATTTAAAATTTCACTCATGAAAATTAATAAAATAGTTGCATCACTAACATTTTTAGTATTAATGGCAGTATCGTGTGCTACAAATCCTTTTACTGGGAAAAAAACATTAGCATTAATACCAAATTCTCAATTATTTCCAACGTCTTTTGCACAGTATAATCAAGTAATTTCTGAAGGAAAAGTAGTAACAGGAACACAACAGTCTGAAATGATTAAACGTGTAGGACAACGTATTGCTGTTGCTGCAGAACGTTGGTTAAATGCTAACGGAAAACCAGGATATTTAAATGACTATAAATGGGAATATAATTTAATACAAGAAGATGTAGTCAATGCTTGGTGTATGCCAGGAGGTAAAATTGCATTTTATACAGGAATATTACCAGTTGCAGAAAATGAAACAGCAATTGCAGTTATTATGGGACACGAGGTTGCACATGCGCTAGCCAATCACGGTCAACAACGTATGAGTGCTAGTATTTTACAACAAGCAGGAGCAGTTGGTTTAAATGTTGCTTTACAAGATGATGAAAATATTGCATTATATAATCAAGCTTATGGTATAGGAACTAATATAGGTGGTATGTTACCTTTTAGTAGAAGTCATGAAACTGAAGCAGACCGTATAGGATTATATTTAACAGCTATAGCTGGTTATAATCCAGATGAAGGAGCAGAGTTATGGAGACGTATGGCGCAAGCAAGTGGCGGACAAGCACCACCAGAAATTTTAAGTACGCATCCAGCTAATCAAACAAGAATTGATAATTTAACTGCTTTAGCACCACAAGCTAAAACTGAAGCACAAAAGTTTGGTGTCTCAAGTTTTAGACCTTTAGGAAAATACTAATTGAGAATTAAAAATATTTAATTACTTTCGGAGCTGTTCTTTTTAAGAGCAGCTTTTTTTTAAGCATAACCTAACTAAAAATCAAATGGAAAACCTTCAAAAAGGAAGTAAAAAATTACTTAATGCTTGGGCATTTTATGATTGGGCAAATTCGGTTTATACTTTAACAATAGCTTCATCTATATTTCCAATATTTTATTCGGCATTATTTATTAATCAAGCAAAAAAAGTTGTACCAGCTTTCGGGTTTGAATTTAAAAGCACTGCTTTAATTACTTTTATTACTGCTTTTACTTTTTTGGTTGTTGCTTTTACGTCTCCAATTTTATCTGGAATAGCAGATTATGTTGGTAATAAAAAAAACTTTCTTAAGTTTTTCTGCTATGTAGGTGGATTAGGCTGTATAGGATTATATTTTTTTAGTTTAGACCATATTTACATTAGTCTTCTGTTCTATTTTATGGGATTAATTGGTTATTGGGGAAGTTTGGTGTTTTATAATTCTTATTTACCAGATATTGCTTTTCCTGAACAACAAGATAGTATAAGTGCTAAAGGATTTAGTTTAGGTTATATAGGCAGTGTTGTATTACTGATAATCAATTTAATAATGGTTATGACTGCAGAAGATGGTCAAAAAATGGATATGATGCGCTATTCTTTTGTCATGGTTGGAGTCTGGTGGATTGGTTTTAGTCAGTATAGCTTTTATTGGTTACCAAAAGGAACATCTAAAGGTCATAAAGTAACTAAAGAAGTTGTTTTAGACGGATTTAACGAGTTGAAAGTGGTCTGGAAAGCGTTACAAGAGAATATTTTACTAAAAAAATATTTACAATCTTTTTTTGTGTTTAGTATGGCTGTACAAACCATTATGTTGGTAGCTGTTTATTTTGGTGAAGAAGAAATAAATTGGGGAAGTGAGGATGCTAAAACTATGGGATTAATAGTTAGTATTTTAATAATACAGCTTATAGCAATTGTTGGTGCTGTATTAACATCTAAAGCATCATCAAAATTCGGAAACATAAAAACATTAATTGCTATTAATTTTATATGGATGAGTTTGTGTTTTTATGCTTATTTTATGGAAACACCTGTACAATTTTACATTGCAGCGAGTTGTGTGGGATTTGTTATGGGTGGTATACAAAGTTTAGCAAGATCTACATACTCTAAGTTTTTACCAGAAACAAAAGATACAACGTCCTATTTTAGCTTTTTTGACGTTGCAGAAAAAATTGGAATAGTCATAGGTATGGGTATTTATGGTACAATTGATCAAGTGACAGGAAGTATGCGTAATTCAATTTTATTTCTGTTTATATTCTTCTTAATTGGTATATTCTTACTTTTTAGAGTGTTAAAGCAACAAAAACTAGAATAATTTTTTATGTTTGTAGAAATACTCAAATAATTTACAATGAAAAAATCACTTTTACCTTTCCTGTCACTATTTATTTTATTGTCTGCTTTTACTTGTGAAAATGAACCTTTGGATTATGACCAAGAGTCTATTAATAGTATAAATAATAGCAATAACAGTTCTAATAATGCAGATTTAGTAGGAACTTGGGACCTTGTTAGTTTTGATGTAGATATGCTAAATTCTGCAACTCTTCCTTCCGGAGATATGATAACAGAAATATTAGTAAGTTCTACTTCAACAGATTATCAGGTTACTTTTACTAATACAGAATTTTCTACAACAGGTAGTTATAGTTATGATACATTTATTGAGGCTGGAGGAATTTCTCAACAAGATAATCTAACATTAACAGATGTTACAGGATCAGGATCTTACACAACAGACGGTAATGAGATTACTACAGAAGGTGCATTTTTTGATTTTTCATTTGAAGGTGTAGATCAATCTGCTTTTGAGGACAATCAAACTAGTAACTATAGCATAAGTGCAGATGGGCAAACGCTAACCTTTTATCAAAATCAAACAACATTGCAGTCTAACAATGGGTTTGAAACAGAAATAGATATTGAAGCAGAATCTATATGGCAAAAAGTAAATTAGTAATATATAAGAAGTATAAAAAAGCCACTATTTAAATAGTGGCTTTTTATTTATACTAATAGTTACTTCTATTTACTAATATCTCCAGAACCTGTAACTTTTTTGTCTACTTTTTCTGGGTTACCTTTATATTTAATATCTCCAGAACCAGTTACTCTTGCTTCAATTTCTTTATTAGCAATAACAACAATATCACCAGATCCTGTTACTTTAGCTTCTGTGTAATTAGCGCTTAAATTTCCTCCATCAAAATCACCCGATCCAGTTACAGATACTTCTAATTCTTCTGTATTTCCTGTTAAAGTGATATCTCCAGAACCAGTTACAACAACTTCTGTATCTTCTGCATCGATGTCTAAAGTAATATCACCAGAACCAGAAAGTCGAGTTTCAAAATTATTTGAATGTATAGTTGCATTTGAAGTAACATCTCCAGAACCTGAAAGTGTTAACTTATTAAAATCTTTAAACGGAATAGTAACTTTTATAGTTTTGTTGCTGCTTGGTTTAAGATTAACATTGTTTTTTATTCTAACAATTAGACTATTACCTTCGGCTTCTGTAATGATATAATCTAATAAGTTGCTTTCTCCTTCAAGGGTTATTTTACCTTCTTTACCTTTAACTAATTCAAAATCCATCCAACCTGCTAATTTTACGTTGTCATAGCTAGATGTTGTTCTGGTAATGGTAGTAACATCTCCGTTACCTCTTACTTTTTTGTTTCCCCATTGGGCACATGCTGTGTTAATACTAACTAGTGCTATTGCTAATATTAATGTGATTTTTAAAGATTTCATTGTTTATGGTTTTATTGATTAATGTTATTATTTATTGTCGAAAGACACGCTTCCGTAATCCGATTTTATACGAATTAAATTTCCTGAATTTTTAGTGTTTTTATACCCTTTATAGTATTTACTTGTAGAGCGTTCACTTTTCATATTGAATTCAAAACTATCATCATCACCGTTTAATCCACCATAATCTAAGTCAATTTCAAAATCAAAACTGTAATCGTTATCAATACCTATTTTGATGCCTACGTAATCTGAGTCTATAGATACATTTCCAGCATTTTTAGTCATTTTTCCAATTTTTATTGAACCGTAATCAGCTTCAATATTGACGCTTTTGTAGACATCACCTAAAACTACAGTTAAATAGTCGCCATTTCCTGAAAAATTATTGACATTGTTAACGCGTAAACTTCCGTAATCACAGTTGTACGAGACGTCTTCAGCAATTTCTACTAACGAATTGGTGTAATCTGCAACGATGTCTATTTTTTTAGCTTTTGCAACTGTAAATCCGCTATAATCTGCGTTAATTTTTCCGCTTTCAATGTATTCAAAATAGCAGTTGTTAGTGTAATCAAAAGAAATGTTGTTGTTGTCTGCAAGTAGCTCTTTTGTGGTTATTTTTCCGTAGTCACAATTAATGGTTGCGTGACCTTGTAATGTTCCAAGAAGTATGCTTCCGTAGTCATTATTTAAATCTACATTATTAGTAATAGGTATTTTTACTAGGTAGTTAATTTGAATGTTAACGCTGTTATTGTTGCCCCAATTCCACCAAGATTTACTTTTAGATTTACCAATTTGTGTTTCGGCAGAAACGTAGTTTGATGTACCAGAAAAATTCACATCAATATCATCTAACTTGTCTTGTACTTTGTCTTCGTCATTACCGTTTGTGGTAATGGTGATTTCAAAAACAATTCGGTTTTCATTCCAAGTAACCACATCAAGATTTCCGTAGCGGTTGTCTATTTTTAATGTAGCGTCTTTAGAGACGTTATATTCTTTTTTTATGGTTTTTTTCTTGGTGTATTTGCCAGCCCAATTATTGTTATTGTTGGCAAATATTACAGCTGGTAAAAGTAGCAGTAATGTTAGTTTATATAGTAGTTTCATAGTTATTTTGTTTAAGTTCTTTTTGGTCTTCAATATATTGTAATGTTGTTTTTAAAATGTCTATTCTGTTTTGAAAGTTGGTAATCATCGCATAAATAACTAATTGATCTTCGCCACTTTCTTGTAAGCTAATTTTAAGATTATCGTATTCTTTTTCTAGTGCGTTAAGACGTTTTAAGGCGTCGTTAATGATGGTTTTAGTTTCTTCTGTTTGCTCTGCTTTTAGTTTGTTAACTTCAAAAGCAATAGCGTTGGTAAAAAACTGTTGTGTTTCTGCCATTTCTGGTGACACACTAGCTAAATCTTTAGGTTCTTCTTTAGCTTGCACGCCAAAAGTTATAGAGATGATTAGTACAATTGAAGCTGCTACAGCTAATAAAGGTTTCCAGTACGTTTTAGAATCTTTTTGTACAATAGTCTTAGTGTTTTCTATTGCATTTAATTTTTCTAAAAAACGTGCTTGATGTCCTTCATTTGGTGTTTCTACATCAAATTGTCCTTCTAAGTTTTTAAATAAATGGTCTAAATTATCTTTGCTCATAACAATTAGTTTAATTGTTCTAATTTTTTTCTTAAACTGTATTTGGCTCTAGATATCATTGTTCTGCAATTAGCGTAACTAATATTCATTACGTCTCCAATTTCTTCGTAATCATAACCTTCAATTAAATTAAGGGTTAATACTACTTTATAATTAGATTTTAAAAGATTTAAAGCCTCTAACACTTGTTGTACTTTTATGTTTGTAACTTCAATAGATGTATCAATACCTTGTTGGTCTTCAACTTTATAAAGTACATCATCTAAAGCCACATCGTGTTGCTTATTATTTTTATTATAAGCTTGAATGCTGTTATTAATCACAATGCGTTTTAACCAACCACCAAAGGTCTTTTTATCTTTTAAACTATCTAATTTTGAAAACGCTGTTATAAATGATTCTTGCATAATATCTTCAGCTTCAAAACTATCATTCACAATTCTGTACGACGTGTTGTATAACCCTTTGTAATATCTGTTGTAAAGCTCTATTTGGGCTTTTTGGTTACCAGATACGCAAAGCATAACAAGTTGTTCTGTATTATGATTAGTTAGTGTCAAAAATTTGATGGTTTACTATAAAGAGTGAATTTAATAATCATTGTTACACTTTCTTTTAAAATTTTTAAAAAATCTTTTCAATTTTAAAGTTTCAACTTTTCAAAAGGAATAGAGAAGTGGCACGTTAATTGAAAATTGTATAATGTTATTGCATTCTAATTTAACATTAATAGCTAGTATATCAATGTTTTATAGGATTTGAATAATTCAATTTAAAACTATAAAAGTCGAAACCATTACTTTTTAATGACATTTTGACTCAAAATATACTTATGAAGAAATCTAATTTTATATCACTTGACAGTTTGTCATTACAAGATTTTGATGAAAACTCAGAATTAATTCCATTAATGACTCCTGAAGACGAAGAAAAAATTAATAAAGAAGAATTACCAGAAAGTTTACCAATCCTTTCTTTACGTAACACGGTACTTTTTCCTGGTGTCGTTATTCCGATTACAGCAGGAAGAGACAAGTCTATAAAACTTATAAATGACGCTAATAAAGGCGGAAAAGTGATAGGCGTTGTGGCACAAAAAGACGAAGATGTAGAAGATCCAAAAGCTACCGATATCCATCAAACAGGTACTGTTGCTCGTATTTTAAAAGTGCTTAAAATGCCTGACGGAAACACAACCGTGATTATCCAAGGAAAAAAGCGTTTTGCGATAGATCAAGTTTTAACCGAAGATCCTTACATTAAAGCGACGGTAAAAGAAGTTTCGCAAGCAACACCAGCTGTTAAAAATGAAGAATTTAATGCAATTATTGAAAGCATAAAGGATTTAGCAGTTCAAATTATAAAGGATAGTCCAAACATTCCGACAGAAGCGACTTTTGCTATAAAAAATATAGAAAGCGAATCGTTTTTAATCAATTTTGTGTCTTCAAATATGAATTTATCTGTTGAAGAAAAGCAAAAACTATTAGAGATAAACGATTTAAAAGATCGAGCTTTAGAGACGTTACGTTATATGAATATCGAGCTTCAAAAACTAGAGTTAAAAAACGATATTCAATCAAAAGTACAAAGCGATTTAAATCAGCAACAACGTGAGTATTTCTTAAATCAGCAATTAAAAACCATTCAAGAAGAACTTGGTGGCGGAAATGCTGAAGAAATAGAAGAAATGAAAACTCGTGCCAAATCTAAAAATTGGGACGAAAAAGTAGCAAAGCATTTTGAAAAAGAATTATCAAAAATGCAACGCATGAATCCACAAGTTGCCGAGTATTCTATTCAACGTAACTATTTAGATTTATTTTTAGACTTACCTTGGAATGAGTTTAGCAAAGACAAATTTGATTTAAAACGTGCACAAAAAATATTAGATCGTGACCATTATGGTTTAGATGATGTTAAAAAGCGTATTATCGAGCATCTAGCAGTTTTAAAATTGCGTAATGATATGAAGTCGCCAATCATCTGTCTTTACGGTCCTCCAGGAGTTGGTAAAACATCTTTAGGAAAATCTATTGCAGAAGCATTGGGTAGAGAATACGTGCGTATGAGTTTAGGAGGATTACGTGACGAGGCAGAAATCAGAGGTCATCGTAAAACGTATATTGGTGCAATGCCAGGTCGTATTATTCAAAGTCTTAAAAAAGCAGGAACTTCAAATCCAGTTTTTGTTTTAGACGAAATTGATAAACTATCAAATTCTCATCAAGGCGATCCATCTTCTGCATTGTTAGAAGTTTTGGATCCAGAACAAAATAGCGAGTTTCATGATAACTTCTTAGAAATGGGTTACGATCTATCAAAAGTAATGTTTATAGCTACTTCAAATAGTTTAAATACCATTCAGCCAGCGTTAAGAGATCGTATGGAAATTATTAACGTTACTGGTTATACTATCGAAGAAAAAGTTGAAATAGCAAAACGTCACTTACTACCTAAACAGTTAAAAGAACACGGTTTAAGTGATAAAGATTTAAAAATTGGTAAGCCGCAATTAGAAAAAATTGTTGAAGGTTACACACGCGAATCTGGTGTACGTGGTCTAGAAAAACAAATAGCAAAAATGGTGCGTCACGCAGCAAAAAATATTGCTATGGAAGAAGAGTACAATATTAAAGTTACAAACGAAGATGTTACAGATGTACTAGGCGGACCAAAATTAGAACGTGATAAATATGAAAACAACAACGTTGCTGGTGTAGTTACTGGATTAGCGTGGACACGAGTTGGTGGTGATATATTATTTATAGAATCTATCTTATCTAAAGGAAAAGGAGCAATGACAATTACTGGTAACCTTGGTAAAGTCATGAAAGAATCGGCAACAATTGCTATGGAATATATTAAAGCAAATGCTGAGACTTTAGGAATAAGTACGGATGTATTCAATAATTATAATGTTCATATTCATGTTCCTGAAGGCGCAACACCAAAAGACGGACCAAGCGCAGGTGTTACGATGTTAACATCTTTAGTGTCTTTATTTACTCAAAAGAAAGTAAAAAAGAGCATTGCAATGACGGGAGAAATTACACTTAGAGGAAAAGTGTTACCAGTTGGAGGAATAAAAGAAAAAATCTTAGCAGCAAAACGTGCTAGAATTAAAGAGATTTTATTATGCGAAGACAATAGACGAGATATAGAAGAAATTAAACCTGAATATCTAAAAGGGCTTACATTTCATTACGTAACAGACATGAAAGACGTAATAGACATTGCAATAACAAATCAAAAAGTTAAAAACGCAAAAAAATTATAATTTTAAATTTTAAAAAAAGCTACCATAAACAGGTAGCTTTTTTTATTGTTATAATATTTAAAATCTCTAATAGATATTTTTAAATAAAATAAGCTAAAAAATAAATTATCTATAACTACGTTTTAAAAGAGATTTATTTACTTTGCAACCTTATGTTTAAAAAAGTTGTCCTGTTTACTGCTTGCCTTTTTAGCACGTATTGCTTTTCGCAATTAGGTGGACAATCTACTTACCAATTTTTAAATTTAATTGCATCACCACGTCAAGCTGCTCTTGGAGGTAAAGTGTTAACCAATGTAGATTACGACGTAACACAAGCACTCTACAATCCTTCAACTATTAATGTAAATATGGATAATCAATTTGCACTTAATTACAGCAGTTATTTAGGTGGTATTAATTATGGTACAGCAGCATACGCTTATACATGGGATAGGCGTACGCAAACTTTTCATGCAGGTGTAACATATATTAATTATGGAGATTTTGATGGTTATGATGAGCAAGGTAATCCTACAGGAACCTTTACAGGTAGCGAAGCCGCATTATCTTTAGGTTATGCTTTACAAATAGGGTATAGTGATTTTTATTTTGGAGGAAATTTAAAATTTATAACGTCTCGTTTAGAACAATATAATTCATTTGGTATAGCTACAGATTTAGGCTTACTTTATATAGATGAAGATTTAGAATTTCAAGCAACACTTGTAGTAAGAAATTTAGGAACACAAATTACGACCTACGCAGGTTTACAAGAGTCTTTACCATTAGAAGTAAATATTGGCTTAAGTCAAACGTTAGAAAACATCCCGTTACGTTGGCATCTTACTTTTGAAAATCTTCAAGAGTGGCCAATCGGTGTTTCTAATCCAGCAAGAGCAACCACAGATTTAGAAGGTAATCAAACGCAAGAAAATGTAGGCTTTTTTAATAATGTGCTAAGACACACAATTATTGGTGCAGAGTTATTTCCTGATAAAGGTTTTAATATTCGTTTAGGATATAATTTTAGAAGAGCAGAAGAGCTTCGTGTTGTTGATCAGCGTAACTTTTCTGGTTTATCTGCTGGTTTTGCAGTAAAAATTAACAAGCTTCGTTTTAGTTATACACATGCTAAATATACTGCAGCTACAGATGCTAACTTTTTTGGTTTGCATATAGACTTACAGTAGTGTTTAATTGTCTTCTTTTTTAGGATTATACATTACAATTATTTGTATTACAATAGCAAGAAATATTAATAAGTAAATTTCTATTTGTGTAAATAATTCAACCGAATCTATAGCTTTTTTACTAATTGACATTTGTTTACTTCCTTCTAAAAGTTGAATTTTAGATAGATCCTCTAAATTCTTTTTAATCTTAGCTATTTGTTTAAACATGTCTTCTTTGCTAGAAAAGTTAGAAGTAACATATTTAGATTCGGTATTATTTAGTTGATGTAAGTTTTCTTTTAGATTACTAAAAGTTTTACTTTCTTCTTTAGTAAGTTTGGTAGCTTCAAATTTAGAAATAAGGTTTTCTATGTTTTTATTTTCTTCTTTATTAGAAACTTTAAAAAAAGTAGAATCTGATAATGCAACTGCAACTTCTTTTTTATGAATAGAATTTGAAAACTCTAAAATTAAGTTTTTAGCAACAAGTCTATCTTCGTAAATAGACACGACTGAGTCCTTTACGCGCACAAAGTTGTTTCTGTCAATAAGATTTGTGGTTACGATTAAAACAAAAACCATTAAAATACCAAGGGTCCATTTTATTTTATTGAAAAAAGTCATAAGTTTTAATATTTAAGGATAAATATAATTCAAATTAAGGAAGTGCGTGTTATTTCTTATTCAGTTTAACAATTATGCAAAGATGTTTAAATAAAACATAATCGTTTTTAATCAATTTTAATCCCTATTTTTGAAGCCTAAAAGTTAAAACGTGCAAAAAATAACAATCGCTATAGACGGATTTTCTTCAACAGGAAAAAGTACAGTAGCAAAACAATTAGCAAAACACTTAGGTTATATATATGTAGACTCTGGCGCTATGTACAGAGCTGTAACGTTGTATACCATGCAAAATGGATGGATTGACAAAGATCATTTTGATGTTGTCGCTTTAGTATCAAACTTAAGTAACGTAGAAATTAGTTTTAAGTTTAATCCAAATCTAGGTTTTGCAGAAGTATATTTAAATGGAAAAAATGTTGAAAAGCAAATACGCACACTTGAAGTATCAAGCTATGTAAGTAAAGTAGCAGCAATACCAGAAGTACGTTACCAATTAGTAAAACAACAACATCAAATGGGTAAAGATAAAGGTGTCGTTATGGATGGTCGTGATATTGGAACCGTAGTTTTTCCTAATGCAGAGCTAAAATTGTTTATGACTGCATCTGCCGAAACTAGAGCACAAAGACGTTATGACGAATTAATAGAAACAGGAGATGATATAACGTATGAAGATGTGCTTAAAAATGTTAGAGAGCGTGATTATATAGACTCTAACCGTGAAAATTCTCCTTTAGTAAAAGCAGAAGATGCTATAGAAATAGATAATTCTAACTTAACTTTAGAAGAACAATTTAAAAAGATTCTAAACCTAGTGGAAGAAACTTTAAATAAATAAGATATCCTTTTAAATAAAAAAGCGAACCAAAAGGTTCGCTTTTTTATTCTCAATTTATAATTTTATAAATTAGGAATTTTAAGTTCTTGATCAGGATGTATCACATCAGGATTATTTAAAATGTCCTTATTAGCCTCAAAAATT
This sequence comes from Mesoflavibacter sp. CH_XMU1404-2, assembly GCF_037029465.1. NCBI lineage: Bacteria > Pseudomonadati > Bacteroidota > Flavobacteriia > Flavobacteriales > Flavobacteriaceae > Mesoflavibacter > Mesoflavibacter sp. CH_XMU1404-2. Next base: position 72,996 of record NZ_JAYMEM010000031.1, read on the forward strand.
GCTGTGTATTTTCCAGCATTTCCGTAATAATGCTTAGCTATTTTACCTAAAGTATCACCACTTTTTACAGTGTGTTTTGCATAAATACTCTCATCTGCAACAGTGATATTAGCTTTTATATCTTCAGGAGATTCAGTTCCAGCTACTGCTTTAATCTCATCCCAAATTAAGTTTTTTTCGTACTGCGTAGCAGCTGTACCTTTAACTTTTAAAATTCCGTTTTCTTCCCAAACGTCTCCATTTTGAATATTTAATTTTTCTCCTAAATCTAAAACGCTTTGGTATTTTGCTTTAACTGCCATAAGTAAATAAGTTTTATTGTTAATTCTACTATAAAGATAAATAATAGAACATCAATTAATTTAAAATTAAAGTTAACTAAATCACTTATATCGATAAAGTGTAATTTTTCACCGATATAATGTAATAAAATTCTAAGATTTTCAAATTTATAATTATTCTGATTTTCAGGACATTAAAAATTTAAAATAAATTAGGCAATATTGTTAAAATGTACTATTTTTGCACTCCTTTTAGCGAGAAATGGATTTTAAAAGGAATAGATATAAAAATAATTATAACGCTTCTGTAGATTTATCGCTTAAATAATCCACAAAATCACAGAATACAAACACAGTGTTTAAATTTCCGCGAAAGCGAAAATAAACATTGCATTAAATTAAATGGCTGAAAAAGCACAAGACGCTCAGGTTGAAGCAACCGAAGCAAAACAAAACAATGCTCCAGAAGTTTCTGAAGCTCAAAAAAATCCTGAAAAATTCTTAAAAGAGTTTAACTGGCACAACTACCAAGAAGGTATTGACGAGGTTGAAGATTCTCAATTAAAAGAATTTGAAAAATTAGTATCTGAAAACTTCGTAGATACTTTAGATGACGAAGTTGTAGAAGGAGAAGTTATTCACATTACAGATCGTGATGCTATTATTGACATTAACGCAAAGTCTGAAGGTGTTATTTCTTTAAACGAATTTAGATACAACCCAAACTTAGCAGTAGGAGACAAAGTAGAAGTATTAATAGATGTTCGTGAAGACGCAACAGGACAATTAGTATTATCTCACCGTAAAGCTCGTGTAATTAAAGCTTGGGATAGAGTTAACAAGGCTCACGAAACTGGAGAAATCGTAAACGGTTTTGTAAAGTGTCGTACAAAAGGAGGTATGATTGTAGACGTATTTGGTATCGAAGCATTCTTACCAGGATCTCAAATTGATGTTAAGCCAATTAGAGATTACGATCAGTACGTAAACAAAACAATGGAGTTTAAGGTTGTTAAAATTAACCACGAATTTAAAAACGTTGTTGTTTCTCATAAAGCGCTTATCGAAGCAGATATCGAAGAGCAAAAGAAAGAAATTATTGGTCAATTAGAAAAAGGTCAAGTATTAGAAGGTGTTGTTAAAAACATCACATCTTATGGTGTATTTATTGATCTTGGTGGTGTAGATGGATTAATCCACATTACAGACTTATCATGGTCTCGTATTAACCATCCAAACGAAATCGTTGAATTAGACCAAAAATTAAATGTTGTAATCTTAGACTTTGATGAAGATAAGTCAAGAATCCAATTAGGTCTTAAACAATTATCTAAACATCCTTGGGATGCATTAGGAGAAGAAGTTGCAGTAGGAGATAAAGTAAAAGGTAAAGTAGTTGTAATCGCAGATTACGGTGCATTTATCGAAGTTGCAGAAGGTGTAGAAGGATTAGTACACGTATCTGAAATGTCTTGGTCTACTCACTTACGTTCTGCTAACGACTTTGTTAACGTTGGTGACGAAGTAGAAGCAGTAATCTTAACTTTAGATAGAGAAGATCGTAAAATGTCTCTTGGTATTAAGCAATTAACACCAGATCCATGGACAGATATTACTACAAAATACCCTGTAGGTTCTAAACACTCAGGTACTGTACGTAACTTTACTAATTTTGGAGTATTTGTAGAATTAGAAGAAGGTATTGACGGATTAATTTATATCTCAGATTTATCTTGGACTAAGAAAATCAAACATCCATCAGAGTTCTGTAACGTTGGCGATAAGTTAGATGTAGTTGTATTAGAATTAGATGTTGAAGGACGTAAATTATCTTTAGGTCACAAACAAACTACAGAAAACCCTTGGGACAAATACGAATCTGAATTTGCTTTAGGTACTACTCATACTGCAGAAATTGCAGACGTAGTAGATAAAGGAGCTACAATTGAGTTTAACGAAGACATCGTTGCATTTGTACCATCTCGTCACATGGAAAAAGAAGACGGAAAAATGCTTAAGAAAGGTGACACTGCTGAATTTAAAATTATTGAATTTAATAAAGAATTTAAGCGTGTTGTAGCATCTCATACTGCTGTATTTAAAGAAGAAGAGATTGCTAACGTAAAAGCTGCTGCTAAAAAAGCAGAAGCTCAAGCTGCAGAAGCAAAACCAACTTTAGGTGATGCTAACGAAGCGTTACAAGCATTAAAAGATAAAATGGACGGTAAGTAATCTTACTTAATTTTATATAATTTAAAAGCCTCTCAATTTTTGAGAGGCTTTTTTTATATAAAAAACACCTTTTAACTTATCATATTTTACTTTACCTTTGTTAACCAAACCCGTTTGGAAAACACTATGAGTCAAAGAGTGCTACTTAATGCAACCGAAATAAACATCATTCTTCACAGATTGGCTTGTCAACTTATCGAAAATCATAACGACTTTTTAGATACTGTTTTAATAGGAATTCAGCCCAGAGGAAAATTTTTAGCAAATAGGTTAGCTGAAATTTTAACCAAAGAATATAAAGTCAAAAATCTTCAATTAGGGCATTTAGATATTACGTTTTATAGAGATGATTTTAGACGAAGTGATAAACCTTTAGAAGCAAATAAGACAGAAATCAACTTTGTAGTAGAAGACAAAAAAGTAGTCTTTATTGACGATGTATTATATACAGGACGCAGTATTCGTGCTGCATTAACAGCAATACAAAGTTTTGGTAGACCTACAGAAATAGAGTTGTTAACACTTATAGACAGACGTTTTAGTAGACATTTACCAATACAACCAGATTACAGAGGAAGACAAGTAGATGCCATTAACAATGAAAAAGTTAAAGTGCATTGGAAAGAAAATGCAGGAGAAGACACCGTATATCTTATAAATAATTAAACTATGAGCGAATTAAGTGTTAATCACTTACTAGGTATTAAATATCTTAAAGAAGAAGATATAGAGCTTATTTTTAAAACAGCAGATCATTTTAAAGAGGTTATTAATAGACCTATTAAAAAAGTACCTTCGCTAAGAGATATTACTATTGCCAATTTATTTTTTGAAAATTCAACACGAACAAAATTATCATTTGAGTTAGCAGAAAAAAGACTATCTGCAGATGTTATTAATTTTTCGGCAGGACAATCTTCAGTAAAAAAAGGAGAAACTTTAATAGATACGGTAAACAACATCTTATCTATGAAAGTAGATATGGTAGTGATGCGTCACCCAAATCCTGGCGCAGGTGTATTTTTATCAAAACACGTTAACGCTGCAATCGTAAATGCTGGTGATGGCGCACATGAGCATCCAACGCAAGCACTTTTAGATTCGTATTCTATTAGAGAAAGATTAGGTAGTGTAAAAGGAAAAAATGTAGTTATTGTTGGAGATATTTTGCATAGTCGTGTGGCATTATCAAATATTTTTGCTTTAAAACTACAAGGTGCAAATGTTATGGTTTGTGGACCTAAAACATTATTACCAAAACATATCGATAAGTTAGGAGTAAAGGTAGAAACCAACCTTCGTAAAGCTTTAAATTGGTGTGATGTAGCAAATATGTTGCGTGTACAAAACGAGCGTATGGATATTAGCTATTTTCCTTCTACAAGAGAATATACTCAACAGTTTGGAGTTAATAAAGAGTTATTAGACAGTTTAGATAAAGAAATTACAATCATGCATCCAGGACCAATAAATCGTGGTGTAGAGATAACAAGTGATGTTGCAGACTCAAAACAAGCCATTATTTTAGACCAAGTACAAAATGGTGTAGCTGTAAGAATGGCAGTAATCTATTTATTAGCTTCAAAAATTAAAAAATAAGTTATGATTATAGATCAAGACGAAAACATAACTATTATAACCCAAGAAAACGCTTCGGTTATAGAACTGGTTAAAAAAATTGAAAGCCTTTATCCTAAATTTAAAAACAATAACATTATTGTTAATTTAAATACTATAAAACCTATTTCTTTAGAGCAAATTATTGAGTTTTTAAGAGTCTCTAATCAACATCGCGCTGCAAAACATTCATTTGTTATTGTAAATGAAGGTATAGATGTAGACAAAACTCCAGAAGAAATAGTAATTGTTCCAACACTTCAAGAAGCTTACGATATTATTGAAATGGAAGATATGGAACGTGACTTAGGCTTTTAAACATAATTTAATGAAGTTAAACATTTTAGGCTGTTACAGCGCAACACCACGTACTTTTACTAATCCAACATCACAAGTTTTAGAAATTAAAAATCATATGTTTTTAATTGATTGTGGAGAAGGTACGCAAGTACAGTTACGCAAGCATAGAATTAAGTTTAACCGCATTAAACACATATTTATTTCGCACTTACACGGCGATCATTTTTTTGGTTTAGTTGGTTTAATTTCAACATTTAGATTATTAGGTCGCGAAGCAGATCTACACATTCACGCTCCAAAAGGACTTAAAGAAGTTATTGTTTTACAGATGAAGTTAGCCGATTCTTGGACTAATTATAATCTATATTTTCACGAGTTAACTTCAACATCTTCAGAACTTATTTTTAAAGATGATAAAGTTGAAGTTCATACAATTCCTTTAGACCATCGTGTTTACACTAACGGATTTCTGTTTAAAGAAAAACCTGGAGATCGTAAGTTGGATATGAATGCAGTGCTTAACGAAGATATAGATGTAGCCTACTACCGTAAGCTTAAGCAAGGTGCAGATGTACCTAATATTAAAGGAGAAATTGTAAATAACGAAACAGTTACATTACCTGCGCCACCACCAAAAAGTTATGCTTTTTGCAGTGATACCGCTTACAAAGAAGATATAGTGCCAATTATAAAAAATGTAACAGCGCTTTATCATGAGTCTACTTTTTTAGAACAACATAAAAAATTAGCAGCTCCAACAAAGCATAGTACAGCTGTACAAGCCGCAACAATAGCCAAATTAGCCAATGTAGAGCAGTTAATTTTGGGACATTATTCAACTAGATATAATAATTTAGAAGACTTTAAAAAAGAAGCCCAAACAGTTTTCAATAACGTTGAAGTTGCAGACGACGGAAAAGTTTTTGAATTTTAGTTGAAATAGAAATTACCTCACTAATATTTCAATTTTAAATCTCGTAAATTTACCTACAAATTAAATTTATGGAAAAAGATTTAAGCAATTACAGAAAGTCTTACGAAAAAGGAGAACTTCTTCTTGAAGACACACCAGAAAATCCATTAGAATTATTTAGAACTTGGTTTAACGAAGTAGACCAGCACTTTCCAGAAGACGAGACTAATGCAATGACGGTTTCTACCATAGGATTAGATGGTTACCCAAAAAATAGAGTAGTACTTCTTAAAAAGTTTACCTACGAAGGTTTTATTTTTTATACCAATTACCAAAGTGAAAAAGGAAAAGCTATAGCCAATAACCCAAATGTTTGTTTATCCTTTTTTTGGCATGGAGCCGAAAGACAAATAATTATTAAAGGTAAAGCAGAAAAGATTGCTCCTAATTTAAGTGATGGTTATTTTGAATCTCGTCCAAAAGGAAGTCAACTTGGTGCATTAGCTTCTAATCAAAGTGAATTTGTAGAGAGTAGAGAAGTCTTAGAAAATAAGTTAAAAGCTTTAGAATTAGAATATAAAGGTAAAGAAGTAGAGCGACCAGAATTTTGGGGTGGTTATATTGTTAAACCAATTTCTATAGAATTCTGGCAAGGTAGACCCAATAGATTACACGATAGAATATTATATAAATTAGATGAAAATTATGATTGGGTTAAGAAAAGATTATCTCCATAAATATCCGATGAAATACATGTTTATTATTAATTTTATCGATTAAGTGTAATAAAAAAGGTTAAAAAGAGTGTTTTTCATCGATTTTAACATTTTTTTAACATATTAAACGATTTTCAGTTTCTATTTTAGTGTTGCCCTAAATTTTTAACCCTAAAACTATGAAACTAACACTTAACCTACTTACTGTTTTTTTCTTAACTATTTCACTGTTTTCTTGTAGCACAGATACATTAGATGATGAACAAAATGTAGTTAGCAACAAAGATGTTGTTATCCCTGAAGCTAAAACTATTGAGATTGAAATTTTAGAATTAATCAATCAGCACAGAATTAGTGTAGGACTAAATCCTTTAGAAAGTATTGATGTTATTAAAGGTCAAGCATATTCTCATACAGATTATATGATTGAAATTGATGAAGTAAACCATGACTACTTTTATAATAGAAAAGCATATTTGCAAGCAAATGCAAACGCACAAGAAGTATCTGAGAATGTTGCATATGGATATTCTAGTGCAAACTCAGTTGTCAATGCTTGGTTAAACAGTGAAGGTCATAGACATAATATAGAAGGTGATTTTACACACTTTGAAGTTTCTGCAGAGAAGAACCAAAACGATAAATGGTACTTTACTAATATATTTATTAAGAAATAATAAGATTAAATAGCAAAAAAAAGCCTTCCATATCTGGAAGGCTTTTTTTATTCGTAAGAATTAGTAATTATAAATTTTGATCGTCTGTTTTCCTCATGTTCTTCGTCTGTACATTTAACTCCGTTTGAACAACGATTTATTATTTGTGATTCTCCGTAACCAATTGCACTTTCAATTCTTTCTGTAGCAATTCCTCTAGAGTATAAATAATCTCTTGTAGATTTTGCACGCCTATCTGATAATTTCATGTTGTAATTATCATTACCGCGACTATCGGTGTGAGATTCGATTTTAATTACCATTTTTGGGTGTTCTCTCATAACCGCTACAATATTTTCTAACTCATACGCAGCATCTGGTCTTATGTTTGATTTATCAAAATCAAAGAAAATAGGATTGATTACAATTTCGTTATCTATGATTAATGGTTTTAAGAATAAATCAATTTCTTTTTCTTCTCTTGTTACATTAGTTGTTTCAAATTCTATTTTATCAGGTCTATAAGTTGGTCTTTCTGCTAATATTGTATATGATTTGTCACAATCAATTGTAAATTGATATTGACCATCTTCTGTTGTCTTGTAGCGTTCTAAAATTTTACCATCAATATCAATTAAAGATACTGTTGCTTTAGATAATAATTCATTAGTTAATTCGTCTCTAATAGTACCTTTTACAATTTGTTCGCATTTTAATTTACCAAAAGAATAGATATCATCACCACCTTGTCCGCCTTCTCTATTTGAAGAAAAATAACCTGTGTTAGTTTCTGTATCTATAAAGAAACAAAAGTCATCAAAAGAGCTATTGAATGGAGCTCCTAAGTTTTTAACTTCAATATTTTTATTAGTTTTTAAAATATTAGATTCAAAAATATCTAATAATCCTAAATTAATATTAGCATCACTTGAAAAATACAATGTTGAGTCTTTAGCTACAAATGGGAATTTTTCATTTCCTTCAGTATTAATTTTTGGACCTAAATTTACAGGCTCTCCGTAAGTACCATCTTCATTAATAGAAACTTTATATAAATCTGTTTGACCATAGCCAGTATCCATATTAGAAGAGAAGATTAATGTCTTGTTATCTGGTGTTAATGCAGGAGCTGTAAAGTCAAAATTTTCATTATTAAATGGTAATTCTTCAATGTTTATCCAGGTATCACCATCTTTAGTTGCTTTGTAAATTTTAAGGTTTGATGATCCACTTTTATTGTATTTTCTTCTATCTTTTTTATTTACATTATTTCTAGTAAAATACATCGTATTACCATCATTTGTGATAGTAACAAGACCTTCATGATCATTCTTAGTATTAATTTCTGAATTTAATTTTGAAGCGTCTCCAAATATTTTTTTGTTATTTTCTATTGAAATTTCAGTCTCAAAAATATTTAAATAAGGTTCATTATTTAACTCGTATAAATCTCTTTCGTTTGTTATTGAATCTTTTACCCAGGTAGAATAAAAATATAATTTATTGTTTTGTTCAAAACTACCAAAATCTGAATATTTTGTATTTAAAGGTAAGTTTTCAATATCTACATATACCTTTTCAGTATTAGAAAGTTCTGAGTAAGTTTCTAGGTTAAAGCTCTCAATATCTTTTATACGACCATCTTTTTTATTTTTCTTATTAAAAACTTTTACAAAATTGTTTGCTTCTTCGTACTTTTTTTGAGCTCTTAATGTTTGAATATATTTATAAACATAATCTGAGTCTATATTTGGATATTTATCAATAGCTTTTTTGTACCAAAATGCAGCTTCTTTAACTTCACTAACATTAAAATAGCAATCGCCTAACCTTGATAGTATATGTTCTGTACTGTCTTCTTTTTTTAGAGCTTCTTTATAGAGTTCGGCAGCGTTATCATAATTAAAGTCTCTAAAAAAATTGTCTGCTACTTTTGTTTGCGCAAAAGTAATTTGACAAACAAAAAACAGAAATAGGTATGTTGTTATTTTTAATTTCATCTTTTAGAAATATCTAGGAGATTTAACACGTTTTGTAGGTTTAAACACTTCAAACATTAATAATATTTCATGTGTTCCACCAGTATAAGGTCTTAAATCGGTTATGTAATGTTCATAAGCATATCCAATTCTCATTTGTGGTGAAATTTGAAAATCTGCTAAAGCACCTAATGTAGATGTATCTTGGTTATATCTGTAACTTCCACCTATCCAAAAAGTTTCATTGAATAGGAAATGAGCACTTAAATCAAAAGTAATAGGAGCACCATTAGTTACTTTTATCACAGTTGAAGGTTTAAACTTTAAGTTCTCGCCAAAATCAAAAACATATCCTCCTGTTAAATAGTATCCTATACGCTCTAAAGCTATATAGTCTATATTTGGATCTAGAGCAGACTCATTATAATTTGTGTTTAGTATTCTAGGTGCAGATAATCCAATATACCAACGGTTTTGGTGTAGATAAGCACCAGCTCCAAAATTAGGATTCCATCTGTTTGTAAAATTACTAAAGAAAGGATCTTGAAAAACACTTTCATCATCTAAAAAGCCAGCTCTATCTAGACTGTAATGAATAAAACCAGCACTTAAACCAAGTGCTAATTTTGTTTTTTCAGAAACTTGAATTGTATATGAAAATGCTCCATTTACATAAACAAAATTTTCATAACCAAGTTCATCATTAATTACAGTAGCACCTAATCCAATCTTTTCATTTTTTAAAGGAGAGTGGATTGAAAGAGTTGATGTTGTTGGAGCTCCTTCAAGACCAACCCATTGACTTCTATGAAGTCCTACAATACTTAATGTTTCTCTACTTCCTGCATAAGCTGGATTAATAGAAATAGTATTAAACATATATTGTGTAAACTGAGGTAACTGTTGAGCACTTAACTCTAAGCAACCTAAAAAGAACAATACAATTATACTATATTTTGATAGTTTTTTCATTAATAGCGTTTTTTATTTAGTACCTAAATATATTGGACCAGCTATTGGATCTAATCCACTTTCTTTTAATACTACTACATAATAGTAAGTACCATTTGGTAATCTTCCTGCAGATCCAATTGAAGATGAAGGTGAAATTCCGCTCCAATCGTTTTGGTAATCGTCAGATTCGTAAACAACATCACCAAATCGGTTAAATAGTTTAACTTCTACTATGTACCCACAATCTGCAGCACCTGTTACGTTAAATGTTTCGTTGTAACCGTCACCGTTTGGTGTAACAGCTTTAGATATTTTAATTCTATCTAAACCACAAGGTAAAACAACACAATCTTCGTTAATATTAACAGTTAACCTGAATGTTTTTAAGCATCCATTATCGGTAGTTGTATAGGTAAATACATAGTCTCCTAATTCAACATTTAAAGGATCAAATATTCCATTTACAATTGAAATTCCATCAGTCTCTACTTGCCACTCCATATCTGTATCATAACCAAAAGGTAATTCATCATATAAATCGATTTCTCCATCTTCATAACATCTTGTCATAAATGATTCTTCTATAAAGTTTTCTGTAATAACGTTAATGTTATGTGTAATTATTGTATCGTTACCGCATGTATCCGTAGCAGTCCAAATCCATGTAATAGTATATACTTCTTCTTGACCAGTATATGTTGAAACCTCTTCAAACGAAACAGATACATCTTGAGTAGAACAATTGTCTTCAAAAGTTAACTCTGGTATTTCAGGAATATTAGAACAAACAACGTCAGTAGGTAGGTCTAACGGAGTTGTTAATGTTGGACCAACTGTATCTTGAACCGAGATGGTTTGTGTATGTACCGTTTCATTACCACAGGCATCAGTCGCTGTCCACGTACGTGTTAACGTATAGGTATTATCACAAGTTCCAGCGGTAGTCGTTTCATTGAATACAACAGTCGCAGTACCACAGTTATCATTAGCCGTTAACGTCTCCTCAGTTGGTACCGCATCACATTCTACCGTGATATCAGCAGGTAATGCTTCGTTGAAGGTTGGTGCAGTGGTATCTTGAACCGAG